>JAFGXK010000324.1 GCA_016936695.1 Bacteroidales bacterium
AGGTCACCTCCTGTGAAAGGAGTGTTGGCAGTGGCTGTGGGAACAGGCAGAGGATCGACGATTATGTTCAGAGTGACCGGTGCCCCGGTACAATTAGTGGTGCTTGCCAGTGTCTCTGTAACTGATAAATTAAAAGTTCCCACCGTTGTCCAATTAATCCTGATAGCACTGGTCCCCTGTCCCTGGGTAATTGTACCGCCTCCTGACAGCACCCAGTTATAGGTTGATCCGGGAGTGTCAATTACCCAGTAGTCTTCCGTGGAGTTAAGGCAGGCATGATCAGGATCTGTGGTACTGGGTTGTGCCCAGACTCCCAGCGAGGTGGCTGATAAGATAATCAGCAGGATCAATTTGAAAAATGCAGCGTTTGTTTTCATTGTTGTTAAATTTATTTAGTTATGGTAAATTGCAGATGTCACCGGCAGGGGATTAACAATAATCGTAACGGGGAAACTAAAAACAGTGCCGCAGTTCAGAGGACCTTCATCGGTTGCCATAATACGGTACATCGTGGTAACTGTCAGCAGGGGAGGCGAATATGAAAGCGACATGGCACCCGGAATGTCGGTCCAGGTAACGCCGTCAGTACTAAATTGCCATTGGTAAGAGTAATCCGGACCTGATCCTCCGGATGCGGGTGTTGCGGTCAGCGGATAGGGTGTCCCGATGTCACAGAATGTCTGATCGGAAGAGACAACCGGCGGAACCAGAGGCGGCAGTACCATAAGGTTCCGGTTTCGGGTATGTGTCGTGACCACACATTCAGGATACCCATCAGGCTGATTTAGGGTGGTGAAGGTGACAGATACTCTGTAACCTCCTGTTTGTGCAGGAGTTGCATCTGATATAGTCAGCAGTTGGCTGGTTGTGCCGGAATAGGTGCTCCCGTCAGTAATATTAACCCATCCCGTACCGTCGTAGAACGACCATTGGTAGCCTGTCACGTTTCCCCGGGTGGAAACTTCATAGGATGTGCCGCTGCCACTGCAGATCGTCAGGTTCACGGATCCTGAAAGTCCGGTTACCGCATTGATCCCGAGCAATGCCGGTTCAGAGGTTAATGTAATGCAATCGTCTGATGCAACCAGACGGTATTCGGTGCCGTGAATATTCTCACCGTTTACGCCGATGTCGTGGACCACCAGATCAGGTGATACTTCACCGGGGATGTCGCTGAACTCACCTTCCGGAGGCCTCGATTGCCACTGATATGAAACTAAACCCACTGATCCGTTTACTTCTACCGGAAATTCCACAGTATTCCCATAGCAGTCCGTCTGATCTAAAGGCTGTGAAATGATTTCCATGGGATATTCAGGTTGTCCAATCACTATTGTTGCGGTCCCTGTACAAGATCCTGCAGAACCGATCGCTGTAACAGTATATGATCCTGCTCCCAGCCCTGCCAGATTCTGGTTTGTGTTTGCGAATGATCCGGGCCCCGTCCATGTAAAACCATAGGGCTCCGCCCCTCCGCTAACTGTAATGTTTATTGTACCTGTAAAATCTCCAAAGCATACGACATCTGTATGCGCAGCTGTAATTGAACAGACTTGTCCCTTTAAAATAAAGCTACCAAGCAACCAGCAACAAGCAACCAGCAACATTTTCTTAAGGGTAGCAATCATACTGATGGCCGACCAGCCAAAATCTGGTAATACTGAAACCATGAATTTAAAAGCAACGAGACAAGACTAAAGTATGAAAAAAATCTGAATCCGGCAATAGTGGCAGATAGAATTATTAATTTCATTCATCAGGATTTATTTACCTTAATAATCGTAATTTTAGATCAGGAATAATGAGTGTTTTGACAATTTCAGATTATGCTTTTAATATTTAGAAACCATGAAGAGTAATTATTCAAGGAGAAAGTTTATCAAGACTTCGGTGGGTGCCGGTGTTGCGATTGCAGGAACTCAAGTAGGCTTTTCTGATCTGATACACCGGGAAGAGATCAGGAAAGATGCTTCAAATCAATACGATGCAAAGGGACTACCAACATCTGTTCTTGGAAATACAGGGGTAGTAATACCAAGAATTGCTATTGGGCTTGGAAGCCGGTTCCTTACGATCAAAACTCTGGCTGAAGCACTTGAAATGTGCAATTATGCACTTGACAACGGTTTATATTACTGGGATACAGCACATAGTTATGTAAACTCCGAAACCGGAGCCATAAGCGAAGAGAGGCTTGGGCATATAATCAAAACCCGGCGTAACGAAATTTTTCTTTCAACAAAAATCGCCTCAAGGGAACCCGAGCAGGCAAAGCTTGAAATTGAGGAGAGTCTGAAGAGACTGCAGACCGACCATGTTGATATGCTTAAGATCCATGCTGTGGAATCAGTTGAGGAAGCTAATAATATTTGCAGGAAAGGAGGAATACTTGATGTTATTTCCAGTTATAAGGAAACAGGGATAACAAGATTTATCGGATTTTCAGGACACGGAAATGCCATGGCATTGAAAACCATGGTTAATACTGGCAGGTTTGACAGCATGCTGTTTGCGATGAACCATTATACGACCGGTCAGGACAGGCAGGGTGATCTTATCCCGGCAGCCAGGGAAAGGGGGATGGGAATCATGCTTATGAAGACGATAAGGCCAAAGGAGACCATTCAGGGTATAAATCCGGAGGACCTGGTAAGATACGGGTTGTCTCTTGATGGTCCGAGTGGAATAGTAGTCGGTATGGATAGCAAAAAGGTGGTGGATTCGAATCTTAAAATACTCAGGAATTTCAATCCGATGGACAAGGATGAGATGCAAAAGTTGGCGTCGCTACTGGCACCATATTTCAGGCATGAAAATCTGGAGTGGATGAAAAAGGGGTACCGGGATGGATTGGTGGCTTAAGAGAGAGGTGAAATTTACCCAGGAGCTTTATTCTTTACCTGTTCTTTATCCAACAAAATAATGATTATTTTCTTTGGATGAAAGTCCTGTATGGCAAAAGATTTAGTGATTCCTGTTTTAATCTGGTTTTTAATTCCTCTGATCTTTGTTCCAGTTCAATATCTGTTAATTTGTTTTGTCTGTTAAATGTAAGAAAAATATCAAGTGACCTGACAGCTCCTTTTCCAACTGAAGGGTCAAGATAAAC
>JAFGXK010000041.1 GCA_016936695.1 Bacteroidales bacterium
AGGATACAAGAGTGGTGTTATCCTTGGATTATTGCTGGTGGCAGTTGGAAGCTTCCTGTTTTTTCCGGCAGCCAAAGCTTTATCTTATCCGTTTTTCTTATTTGCCATATTCATTATGGCTGGCGGTGTTGTATTTCTTCAGGTTGCAGCAAATCCCTATGTTACGGCACTCGGTCCGTCAGAGACTGCTTCAGGCAGGTTGAATCTCACACAGGCCCTTAACTCAATTGCAACCTATATTGCACCTCTGCTTGCCGGTCTTTTTGTTTTCAGGACGGTCGCAGATGCCGCCCTTAACGTTGCTGAATCAATTCCTACAACTCCGTTCCTGATAATTGCCATTGTAGTCATAGTTATCGCAATTGCAATATACTTTCTGAAACTTCCTGAAATTTCAACCCAGGGTGTTGAAAGGAAAAGTGTCTGGAAATATCCCCATGTCGTGATGGGGGCATTTGCTATCTTTTGTTATGTCGGTGCTGAAGTGGGTACTGCAGCCTTCCTTCAGAGATATTTTCAGGTAGCACTTAATATGGCCAGCAGCGATGCTGCAATGATGATAGCTCTTTACTGGGGCGGTGCAATGGTTGGAAGGTTTTACGGATCCTTCATGCTTTCGAATGTTGAGAAGTCAAAGAAGTACCTGTACACTATCCTGGTTCTCGCCCTTGCTCTCTTTGTCGGCTGGTTTGTCCGCCGCGAGATAACCGATGGTCTTATTTTTGCCGGTATTGCTTTTGTGAACTATCTTGCAATGCAGCTGGGCAGAGGTAAGGCAGCAAGGTCACTTGCCGTATTCGGGATCATTGCAGCCCTGCTTCTCGTCATTGTCATGACTGTAAACGGTAGTATAATACTCTGGATCGGACTCTCGGTTGGCTTTTTCAACTCTATCATGTTTCCCAATATTTTTGCACTGGGCGTTGACGGACTTGACAAAGGTGAACTCAGTATGGCTTCAGGTCTTATAAACACACTCATTGTCGGAGGAGCCCTGATACCTGTATTTATGGGAGCTGTTGCTGATACAATGGGTGTACGATGGGCATTTATCCTGCCAATAGTCTGTTACCTTTATATTGTCTTCTTCGCACTTGTGGGAAGCAAACGGCGGTAAACATCCTGTATGCCTTAGAATAACACTGAGGCCGTTCCAAATTGTTTGGGGCGGCTTCGTTTTATTTTTCCCCACAATTGCTATATTTACATTCTTTCGTCAATTTTAAAACCATATATCCATGACAACAGATAATCTGATCCGCAAAATCAACAACGGGGATAATAAGGCATTCCGAGAACTATACGGAAATAATGCCTCTGAACTGAAGAGGAACGGGCTTAGATATGCCGGGCTATTGAAACAATTTAAAACCGCATTCGGAAAGAAGGATGTTGACTTTTTTACATCACCCGGACGCACTGAAATCGGCGGCAACCATACTGATCATAACTTCGGAAGAGTACTGGCAGGGGCTGTTAACCTCGATAACGTTTGTATCGCCGGGCCCAATGGCACTAATGTGATCAGGATCATCTCTGAGGGCTACCCACAGTTTGAGGTTGATCTTAAAAATCTCAGTCCTGTGAAAGCAGAGAAATATACCTCAGCAGCGCTGGTAAGAGGTATTTGCTCACGTTTTAAGGAATTTGGACATGCGATAGGGGGTTTTGATGCCTGTATAGATGGAGGAGTTCCAAAAGGCTCGGGATTAAGTTCGTCAGCTTCTTTTGAGGTTCTGATTGGTGCTATACTTAGTGAACTTTTTAACAAAGGCAAGGTCGATCCAATCCAGAATGCAATTATTGGACAATATTCAGAAAACAATTACTTCGGAAAACCATGCGGATTGATGGACCAGACTGCATGTGCCATGGGCGGACTGATAACGATCGACTTCAAGGACCCCTCGAAACCCAAAGTGAAAAAGGTGAACTTCGATTTTGTCGCTACAGGTTTCTCCCTTGTGATTACTGATACAGGAGGAAGCCATGCCGACCTGAATGATGAATATGCTTCACTGCCGATCGATATGAAGGCTGTTGCCGCTCAGTTAGGAGCTAAGGTGCTGCGGGAAGTTACGCTGAAACAGGTTATTGACATTATTCCGGAAATACGTGAAAAAGTAGGCGACCGCGCCATACTGAGAGCAATGCATTTCCATGGCGATAACCAGAGAGTTGTTGATCAGGTGGCTGCTCTCGAGAAAAACGATTTCAAATCATTTCTCGGAATGGTGGTGGACTCAGGTTTCAGTTCATTCATGTACAACCAGAATGTATATCCCATAACCAATGTAAGGGAACAGAATGTTTCACTTGCACTTGCACTTAGTGAACTGGTGCTTAAGGGCGAAGGAGCATGGAGGGTCCATGGCGGTGGTTTCGCCGGCACAATCCAGGCATTCGTACCACAGTCGCTGCTGAAGAAATATGTCTCCACCCTTGAACATGTTTATGGGAAAGGGTCATGCCATATTCTGTTTATCAGACATCAGGGAGCCGGCAAGGTCAGGTTATAAATTCAGGCGTTAAATAAGTTGATATTTAAGTAATTATGAATATAGTAAAGGAAGATTCATTCAAGGATGTTCTTAACGGAAAGCCTACAGGCCTGTACACTCTCAGGAATAAAAACGGCCTCGTGGTCCAGGTGACCAACTACGGGGCAATAATCGTTAGCATATTCGCACCCGACCGTAAAGGCAACTTTGCCGATGTGGTGCAGGGCTACGACAACATTGCCGACTACGTCAATATGAACAGTCCATACATGGGCGCGATTTGCGGGCGTTGCGCAAACCGTATTGCCTCAGGTAAATTCACCCTTGGCGGTAAGGAATTCACCCTTGCAGTAAACAATGGCCCCAATCATCTCCACGGAGGGATTAAGGGCTTCAACAAGGTTGTGTGGCATGTTGTTGATGCTTCCGGCTCAGCAGTGAAAATGGAGTACTTCTCAGCCGACGGCGAGGAAGGTTACCCAGGTAATTTAAAGACTTCGGTGACTTATACCCTGACTGATGCTGATGAACTGAGGATCGATTTTAATGCCACTACCGACAAAACAACTGTGGTAAACCTTGCCGGTCATACATATTTCAACATGGCAGGAGAGGGTTCAGGAAGCATTTACGACCACGAACTGGTGATCAATGGCAGGTTTTTCACTCCGACCGATGAAACGAATATACCAACAGGTGAAATAATTGCAGTTAGCGGCACTCCTTTTGATTTCACCAGCCCAAAGAAAATAGGTGAGGATATAGACAAGGAAAACGAGCAGCTCAGGTTCGGGGCAGGATACGATCATAACTGGGTTCTCGATCACCCGGCAGGCGCTCCGGGACTTGCAGCGGCAGTCAGCGATCCTTTATCAGGCAGGACTTTGGAAGTGTTCACCACCCAGCCCGGACTTCAGCTGTATACAGCAAACTGGATTGACAATGAGAAAGGAAAGTTCGGGAAAAAATATGGGAAAAGATGGGCCTATGCCCTCGAAACACAGCATTTCCCCGATGCGGTTAACAAACCTCATTTCCCGTCTACTGTACTGAATCCGGGCGGGGAGTACAGGCAGACCTGCATGTACAAGTTTTCCGCAAAATAGTGAAGCAGAAAAGTTATAAAGCATGAAATAACCTTAAACCTACCAAAATGACAAACAAAAACTCCAATTTCCTGTTTCCTCTTATCGTGATGGCCGCGCTTTTCTTTCTGCTGGGCTTTATCACAACCATGAACAATTCGCTTATAGACTATCTGAAGGATGCCTTTAAGCTTAACGAGGTTGAGAAGCAGCTTCCCAACACATTCTTTTACGGAGCTTATATCCTGTCAATACCAGTCGGCTATCTTCTGAACCGGATCGGTTATAAAAACGGGGTTCTTGCAGGTCTTGGACTGATAAGCCTTGGTTTCTTTCTTTGTATTCCGGGCGTTGCTGCCGGTTATTACGGCTTCCTGAGCGCAGTATCGGTGTTTGCTATCGGAATTGTGCTGCTCCAGGTCGCTGCCAATCCTTACGTGAATGCCCTTGGAAGTCCTGAAACGGCGGCAAGCAGGCTCACGCTTACAAACGCGCTGAACTCCGTTGCCACAGTTATTGCTCCGATTTTCGTTTCCATGCTTATCGTATCGGCCAATACAGGCACCGAGGCTGATCCGAAGACGGTTCAGGGGCCCTTTGCAGGCATTGGTATTGTAACCCTTGTTATTGTTGTGGTAATGTTCTTCCTGCGTCTTCCGGAAATCAGGGAAGATGATGCCGCAGAAGGAAATGTTAAGAAATACAAGGACAGTGCTTACAAATACACCCATTTGTGGCTGGGCTCACTTGCAATTTTCTTCTATATGGGTGTTGAGATAGGGATCCCGAGTTTCTTCGCTGACTATTCATCCAGACTGGGCTTCAACTTCGACGGCGAAATGAGGACAAGGCTTCTGGCTTATTACTGGGCCGGACTGATGGTCGGCCGTATTGCCGGAATCTTTATCCTTCGCAAGTACACGGCAAGTAAGATATTGAGCTTCTGTGCCATTGGTGGAGCGGTGATGCTTCTGCTTTCACTTGTCCTTGGCGGAATGGGAATGAACTGGATCGGACTGGTACTGTTCCTTGGAACCGGCCTGATGCATTCAATAATGTGGCCCTGTATTTATAACCTTGCCCTGGAAGATCTCGGTCCCCATTCAAAAGTAGGATCGGGTGTTATTGCAACATCAGTTATCGGAGCTGCTCTTCTGCCGATTATGATGGGTGCCATCCAGAAGGGAATAGGCCTCCTGTTTGCAATAGCCTGCCTGTTTATCTATTATTCCTATATCACCTTCTTTGCAGTGAAAGGATCGAAAATCAGGTAGAGTTCCGAAGGTATACCGAATTCGTTGAAGCTGTGTCCTGAAGCTGTTTTCAGGATTAATTTATAATGCCATGAACCGTAGAAAATTCATTGAGAAATCAGGAGTTGTGGCGGGTGCTGCAATGCTTGGAAACGTTTCACGGGCAGATGATGCCGGCAAACCGTCACAATACTCACGGCCCGATCTGTCGGATAAAATTAAGCTTGGCCTGTATTCTATAAGCTATGGCGGAATCTGGTATCAGGGACCTGCCCTGTCATTTGACCAGATGTGCCGTAAGGCAAAGGAATATGGTTTTTCAGGTGTTGAACTTGACAATAAGCGGCCCATGGGTAATCCGATGGATCTCGGCCGGGAGGAAAGGGATGCCATACGTAACAGCCTTGCCAGACATGGACTGGAGATCCCATGCGTAGCAGCAAATAATGATTTTTCCAGTCCGATACCCGAGCACAGGGAATGCCAGCTGCTTATGGTCCGGGAAACGGCACGACTGGCAAAGGATCTCGGAGCAGGTATCGTCAGGTTGTTTGCTGCCTGGTATGGTATCCCTGTTCATGAGGGAGTCGGAACCTACGACTTTGTTCGTGACAATTATGGGGAATACACTTTTATGAGGCAATTTCCGTATGCAACTCATATCGACAGGTGGAATTTTACGAGGGAATGCCTGAAAGAAGCCGCCAGCATGGGAGAGGAGTTTGGTGTTGTAATGGCTCTGCAGAATCATACGCCCCTGATAAGACACTGGAAGGATACCCTCGACCTCGTAAAAGAGGTTAATTCTCCATGGCTGAAAGTATGTCTCGATCTTCCTATATTCGAAAATCTCGACAGGGAATACGTCGCTAATGCCGTCAGAACAGTTGACAGTCTCCAGATTCATTCCCATTACGGCGGTGAATATTATCGCGACGCAGAAGGTAAAGTACATCAGAAGGTTATCGATACCAAATTTGGAAAACCACAACCTGATTATGCTCATTATATTGACCTTATGAATGAGATCGGGTATAAGGGATATTTTACATTTGAATTATGTCATCCGGTCCTTAATGATGACCATACACGGGGAGGTCTGGAATATGTTGATAATCAGGTTAGCCTGGCACGGGAATTCATGGCTGGGATATTGAAGGGAAAGTCATAAACCAAATTTTTGATGGAATCATTGAACAATAAAAGAGGATTTGCCAGCGACAATAATGCGGGAGTGCATCCTGAGATTCTGAAAGAAATAATTTCGGCCAATGAAGGTCATGTTGTTGGATACGGTGATGACCGTTACACACGAAAGGCTCAGGATCTTTTCAGGCAACATTTAGGAAGTGATGCCGAAGTATATTTCGTTTTTACGGGAACTGCAGCCAATACCCTGGGACTAACCGGTGTGACCAGGTCGTGGAATTCAGTGATTACCGCCCATACTGCCCATATTCAGCAGGATGAATGCGGCGCACCTGAAAAATATACCGGCTGCAAGGTGCTTACCGTTGATACACCTGATGGAAAGATAAGTCCGTCATTGCTTATGAGACATGTTCACGGCTTTGGCTTTGAACACCATTCTCAGCCAAAGGTTATCTCGATAACTCAGACGACTGAAATGGGTACGGTATACAGTGTAGATGAAATAAAAGCTCTTGCTGCATTTGCCCATGATTACGGAATGCTCCTTCACATGGACGGAGCAAGGATAGCCAATGCAGCGGTTTATCTTAACCTTCCTTTCAGGGAATTTACAACTGATGCCGGAGTTGATTTTCTCTCCTTTGGAGGGACCAAGAACGGTATGATGTACGGAGAAGCGGTCTGTTTTCTTAAGCCAGAGTTATCCCCTGATTTTAAGTATATAAGAAAGCAGGGAATGCAGTTATCATCCAAGATGCGTTATATCTCGGCTCAGTATCTTGCCTATTTCAGGGATGATCTATGGAAGAGAAATGCATCGCATGCTAATGCCATGGCACAGATTCTTGCGCAAAAGATAAAAGACATTCCGGGCATCCGGATTACCCAGCAGGTACAGTCGAATGGTGTGTTTGCTATTATTCCGCATGATGTTGCGGAGACCTTGATGAAATCCTATTTCTTCTACTCATGGGATGAACTTACATCGGAATACAGGCTTATGACGAGCTGGGACACCACGGCAGAGGACATTGAGGATTTTATCAGGTTGCTGAGGGAGTTGATGCTGAAGCGGGCCTGAATCAGATGATAAAGCATGCCTGCAAACCAGGAATAGTTACAGGCCTTGACTGTTAATCATTTGCAGATTTGCTAAAAATTGAAAAGCCGGAACCAATGGTCCGGCTTTTCAATTATGCTGGAAGCTTTATTATTTAAGAGTAAAGTTTATAGGTACCATGTACCATACAGGAACAGGTTTTCCACCCTGTTTACCTGGTTTAAACGCAGGAAGAGTCTTTACAACACGGATGGCTTCCTTGTCGAGTTCGGGGTCAACACCCTTTAATATTTCGACTTTATCTACGCCACCTTTAGCAGTAACACAAAATCTGACAATTACCTTTCCCTGAATGTTGTTTTCCTTAGCTACTTCAGGATACTGGGTATGTTCCATGATATACTTCAGGAGCTCGACTTCCCCACCGGGGAACATAGGCATTTCCTCTACAACCACGAAAGGTTCAGCGTTCTCATCCTCCTCTTCTTCAATCTCTTCGGCAACAATGGCTATTTCTTCAACCACTTCCTGGTCCTGTACTTCAATAGCCGCCTGGTCTGCCGTCATAAGCTGAACTTCATCCTCAGGTTTAATTGAGTCAACAACAACCGGGGGAACATATGCTGCCTGCTGAACCACATCCTGTGGCGGAGGTGGAGGAGGAGGCGGAGGTGCAACGGTTTCCGCAGGCTGATCGAGGTTTTCCATTTCGACAACGACCTGTCTTTCCGTAGCTTTCGCCTTGCTCTCTGCGGCCTTTGCATTGAGATAGGGAGTAATGATCGCAGTTGCAATAAGAACTGAACCGATCAGAAGTGCAATGAGTACATTTCGATTGTATTTCTTGCGCAGCGTATAGGCTCCGTACTCCTTATTCCTCATCTCAAATACTATATCATCAAAGGCAGGTGCTTTAAAATTATCTTTTGCCATTTTCTTAAGGTTTACGGGTTATCTGGCTGAAGCTGTGGCGGTGGATGGAATTCCTGCTGCACGCTCCACCATCAGTTCTTCATACCATGCTATCTTCACAAACGTATAACGGGCAATTCCGCAGATATTCATTTCGTCGAGAATATCCACAAAGTTTCCGTAATTGGCCAGTTTATGTGCTTTGATAAGCACAATAGGGCCAGTATCATCGTCCTTTTTCA
>JAFGXK010000325.1 GCA_016936695.1 Bacteroidales bacterium
GGCGGTGCTGTTAAGGCTGGTGGATACAGTACTCATCCCTGCCGAAAAGATTGCCGCTATGAGTAATCCGGATAGTCCTGCAGGAAGCCCCGTAACAATAAAATGGGGAAATACTCTGTCGCCTGCACCCGGAATACTCAGCTCTCCGGGCAGAAGACCGGGCTGTGCGGTGTAGAACGAAAACAGGGCGGTGCCGATAAAAAAAAACAGTAGTGAAACCGGCACATAAAGCAGTGATCCGAACAGTGCCGAAGACCTGGCTTCTCTTTCTGATCCCGCGCTCATATACCTCTGTATATAATTCTGGTCAATTCCGTAATTCTGAAGGTTTATGAAAAGACCGTAAACAAGGACCACCCAGAAAGTAGAATCCCTGAGGCTGGGTCCAAAGCTCCCAAGGCTGAATTTTTGGTGGTCGGCAGCAATTTCAAAAAGGCGGCCGGCTCCCCCCGGCATTTTTACCGTAAGGAAAATGGCACAGGTCAGGGCCCCCAGTATCAGGATGATCCCCTGTATCGTGTCGGTCCAGATCACGGCTTTTATCCCCCCACGCATTGAATAGATGATTACGGCCATACCGGTAATCAGAATAACTCTCCTGATCTCCCATCCGAAGAGGGCGTTGACAGGGAGTGCAAGCAGCAAGAGTATTGCTCCTGTTCTCATAAGCTGGGTCAGGATGTAACAGGACGAAGCATATATTCTGGCCCAGGCTCCAAACCTTTGTTCGAGGTAATAGTATGCGGAAACACTTCCGATGCTCCGGTAAAGCGGTACGAAGAATTTAACGGCAGCGTAGGCGGCGAAAGGAATTGTGAGACTGAACACAAACGAGTTCCAGTCCGACGCATAGGCTTTACCTGGCAGAGCCAGGAAGCTTATGCTGCTTACAAAGGTTGCAAAGATAGACATCCCCACTGCGAAGGCTGGAATTCTGCCGCCACCCGTCGTGAACTGGTCAGAAGTCTTGTTCCTGAAAAAGAAGGAAGCCCCGAAGATTACGTTCCCGATTATGAGCGAGAAGAAGATAACAGCGTCAAGTACGGTGAGTTTCATTTAAAAGGTATAGAAAGTGTGGAGCCTGACGGGCCGTTAAATTTACAATTTTTATTAGATTTGTGTAAAGCTATTCAGGGGATGAGCTTATATATACTTGAACAGCCTGAATAGCAGGCATGAGTATTTCAAACCACCCGGCACATTATTGATTTATAAAAAGATGAAGAATTTCGGATATTTTGATTCATATTCCTACAACACACCCGCAGAAGGGAAGAAGTCTCTTTTTGGCAGTATTATCCATTGCAACCGGCTTTATTTTACTCTGAAATATGCAGGCGTTGTTTTAAGAACAAGAAAAGAAGCGATAAAAGGGAAATATGATACGAAAGCCTGGGCTGATTCATCCTTCTATATTTTCCGGTTCATTGAGAAGGCGGGAGGTGTGTTCAGAATCGCGGGAATGGAAAATATCTGCCGTGATCCGGAACCTGTGGTTTTTATAGGCAACCATATGAGTACACTCGAGACGATGGTGCTGCCGGGGATAATCGCTCCTCACCGCGAGGTTACGTTCGTTGTTAAGGAGAGTCTGGTTAAACATCCTCTATTCGGGCACGTCATGCGATCACGTGATCCAATAGTGGTTGGAAGGACTGACCCAAGGAAGGACTTTGAAACGGTAATGACAAAGGGGATGGAATTGCTTTCCCGGGGAATTTCGGTCATTATTTTCCCCCAGAGCACAAGAAGTGTTGAATTCAGACCGGAGGAGTTCAACTCCCTCGGAGTGAAACTGGCAAAGATAGCAGGAGTGAATGTGGTGCCGCTGGCACTGAAGACTGATTTCTGGGGACAGGGAAAGGTAATTAAGGAGCTGGGACCGCTTGACAGCAGCAAGCAAATTCATTTCAGATTCGGGGAACCATTCGCGGTTAAAGGTACAGGCAAGACGGAAAATCAGCAGCTTATTGATTTCATAGAGGCATCCCTTAAGGAATGGAGCTGATCTCTGGTTTTTTGCCGCTTTTCAATCAATAGATTTACAGCTATTTAAGTCAGTCTCCTGACGTTTTTCATAATTATAACAGAATTGTAAAATTTTTAAGTGTAAAAGGTACATTTATTAATATAATTCATAAATTTGATGTGAAGCTATTATTTCTTTTGCTTAACCTGATCACTTGAAATTCTGTTTTACTTAATATTATTCATTTAATACTCTAGTTATGGCAACATTAGACTGGATCGTTCTTGGCCTTTTCTGCCTGGGCCTGGTTGGTATAATCGTTTGGGTAATAAAGAAAAAAACTGAAACATCCACCGATTATTTTCTGGCCGGGCGTGATGCCACCTGGCTGGCTATCGGATCTTCAATTTTTGCATCCAATATCGGATCTGAGCATCTCGTTGGTCTGGCCGGGGCGGGTGCCTCAAGCGGGATGGCAATGGCTCACTGGGAAATGCACGGGTGGATCATACTGATCCTTGCCTGGTTCTTTGTTCCTTTTTATGCAAGAAGCGGGGTTTTCACAATGCCCGAATTCCTTGAAAAAAGGTATAACAAGGGTGCAAGAAGCGTTCTTTCAATCATCTCGCTTGTCAGCTATGTCTTTACAAAGGTTGCTGTAACAGTCTATGCAGGTGGTATAGTTTTCAAGCAGGTATTTGGCATCGAATCGATGTTCGGGATAGACTTCTTTTGGATCAGCGCCATTGGACTGGTTGTCCTGACTGGTATCTATACAACCCTGGGAGGCATGCGGGCTGTTCTGGCGACTTCGATTCTACAGACTCCGATACTTCTGGTAGGATCAATAGTGATACTCATTATCGGGCTGATCAAGGTCGGGGGATGGTCGGAAGTTATGGAAGTATGCCGGGCAGTTCCTGTGAATGAATATGGTGATTCCATGACAGAACTTATGAGATCTGCCAAGGACAAGGACTTTCCATGGACTGGGGTGATACTGGGTTCAGCCATAATAGGTTTCTGGTACTGGTGTACCGATCAGTTCATCGTGCAAAGGGTGCTCTCGGGGCGAAGCCTGACTCATTCAAGAAGGGGAGCCATCCTGGGCGCCGGTTTCAAACTTCTTCCGGTTTTTATCTTCCTTATTCCAGGTATGATTGCTTATGCCTTGAATGTAAAAGGAATGATTAACCTGCCCGATTCTGATTCTGCCTTTGCTGTTTTGGTTAAGGAATTGCTTCCTCTGGGATTCAAGGGACTGGTTGTAGGAGGTATACTGGCTGCTCTTATGAGTTCTCTTGCTTCCCTTTTCAACTCTTCGGCAACTCTCTTCACAGTTGATTTCTATGAGAAATTCCGGCCTCAGGCCACCGAAAGGGAGCTGGTAAGGGTAGGAAGAATTGCAACAGTCGTTGTCGTTATTCTTGGAGTACTCTGGATACCTGTAATGAAAGGTTTGGGTAAATTCCTGTATGCCTACCTTCAGGATGTCCAATCGATGCTGGCTCCCGGAATTGCTGCAGTGTTCCTGCTAGGAATCCTGTCGAAGAGGACCACTCCCAAGGCTGGTCTATGGGGCCTTCTTATAGGCTTTGTGCTTGGCATGACCAGGCTGGGATTCAATATTCTGGGCAAGGGAATGCAGGGTGACGGTTTCCTTTATTCGGTATTTGTAGGAATGAATAATTATAATTATGAGGTGATTCTGTTCTTTGTGGTAATAGTACTTATGATTATAATAAGCTACTTCACTCCGAGGGCTGATCCTGCTACTATCAAGGGCCTTTATGTCGGTTCGGTGAGTGCCGAGCAAAAGGCTGTTATAAAAGCCAGCTACAACAACTGGGATCTTTTCTTCTCAGGTCTTATCATAGTTGTCATCATTGCATTCTATGTGTATTTCTGGTAAGCTGCTGAATGGTGATTAACCAAAATATGAGATATGATATACGATTTTAACAGTAAAGAGATCTGGTTCGTAACAGGTAGTCAGCACCTTTACGGACCAGATACCCTGCTTCAGGTAGCTTCTGATTCCAGGACCATTACCGAAGCTCTCGACAATTCGCCAAGGATTCCGGTAAGGATAATTTTCAAGCCGGTCCTTACCACCCCGGAATCCATTTTTGAGCTCTGTTCTGACGCTAATAACGACAGTAAATGCATCGGACTGATCACATGGATGCACACCTTTTCACCTGCAAAGATGTGGATCAGAGGGCTTTCGGTGCTTAACAAGCCTTTTTTGCATTTCCACACCCAGTTGAACAGGGATATTCCCTGGGATACGATCGACATGGATTTCATGAATCTTAACCAGTCGGCTCACGGCGACCGTGAATTCGGTTTTATAGGTTCGAGGATGCGCCTTAACCGTAAGGTTGTTGTTGGTCACTGGGAAGACAGCGAAGCTATTGAGAGGATAGCTGTCTGGACAAGGGCCGCAGCTGCCTTCGATGATGCCAGGAATATGAAGGTTGCGCGTTTTGGCGATAATATGCGCGATGTGGCGGTAACTGAGGGCAACAAGGTGAGCGCCCAGATAGTTATGGGCTATTCGGTTTACGGATACGGGATCGGCGACCTGGTTGCAGCCGTTAATTCAGTAAACGACAGTCAGGTAAACAGCATGATCGAAGAGTACAAGGCTTCCTACAATTTAACAAAGGCAGTTGAGGAATCGGAGACTCTCCGGGATGCCGCGCGGATTGAGGCAGGGATGACCAGGTTTCTTGAGGATGGTAAATTCAGAGCTTTCACAACTACTTTTGAGGACCTTCACGGACTGAAGCAATTGCCGGGACTTGCCGTACAGCGGCTGATGGAAAAGGGATACGGTTTCGGAGCTGAAGGCGACTGGAAGACAGCCGCCCTTGTAAGATCAATGAAAGTCATGGCATCAGGTCTTCCGGGCGGAACTTCTTTCATGGAAGATTACACCTACCATCTCGATCCGGCAGGAATGAGGATTCTTGGTGCGCATATGCTCGAGGTCTGTCCTTCGATTGCCAGCGACAAGCCTTATCTCGAAGTACATCCGCTCTCGATTGGAGGTAAGGCCGATCCGGCACGACTGGTCTTCAAATCGGCAACCGGAAAGGCCGTTTGCGCATCGCTTGTCGATCTGGGAAACCGGTTCAGGATGATAGTGAGCAAGGTGGAAGTGGTTGATTGTCCTGACATGCCCAATCTTCCCGTTGCCAGTGTACTCTGGAGACCGGAACCCGATCTTAAAACCGGGGCAGGTGCATGGATACTGGCCGGAGGGGCTCATCACACAGGATTCAGCACGGCAATAGATGCTGAATATATCGAAGATCTGACAGGAATGATGGGAACAGAATTTCTCCTTATTGATGAAAAAACCGATCTGGCCGAATTCAGGAAAGAGATCAGGCTGAATGAGGTTTATTACCATATTGCAGGAGGAATATTCTGAATCAAGTCGGAGAATTTAAAAATAAGTACCTCAATCTGAATCAGGAGCATGAAGCTTTATTCAGAATACCGGAGGCATCTCAATGCAGTTGACTGCATTATTTTCGGTTATGATATACTCGAAAAGGAGATCAAGCTGCTTCTGATAAAGAGGAGTTTTGAGCCTGCCAGGGGCCTTTGGTCACTTGCCGGAGGATTTGTAAAAGAGATTGAAAGCCTCGACGAAGCGGCAAGCAGAATACTCTTTCAGCTGACAGGTCTGAGGGATGTCTACCTTGAACAGTCATATACCTTTGGAGATATAGACAGGGACCCCGGAGCAAGGGTGATTTCAACATCCTACAGAGCCCTTATTAAAATAACTGATATCGACAGGAAACTAAGTGAAGTAAGCGGCGCACATTGGCAGTCGCTTGAACGGCTTCCTCACCTTATATTCGATCACGGGCCAATGGTGGAAAGAGCCCTTGCTGAATTGCAGATTCAGATAAAGGTTAAGCCTGTCGGATTTGAATTGCTTCCGGAGAAGTTCACACTGGTTCAGCTCCAGGATCTTTATGAGGCTATCTACCAGAAGGATATCGACAAAAGGAATTTCAGGAAGAAGATCCTCTCCATGAACATCCTTGAAAAACTTGATGAGAAAGAGAAGGAGACTTCCAAGAAAGGGGCATTTTACTACCGGTTCAACAGGGAAAGTTACGAGACTTATATAAAACAGGGTTTCGATTTCAGTCTGGATGTCAACTAATAAGACAGCTGCCAGAGGTTTGGGATATTCTAAATGCTTAGGTTATGCTCGATAAATTGAAGAATGAAGTTTACCAGGCGAATATCGGCCTGGTGAAGCACGGACTGGTGATACATACCTGGGGCAATGCCAGCGGCCGGGACCCCGGAAGCGGAATGATAGTGATCAAGCCTTCGGGTGTCGGCTATTCATCGATGAAGGCAGGCGACATGGTTGTGCTCGATCCTGACGGCCGGGTTGTTGAAGGTGACTATAGTCCTTCAACCGATGCCCCGACGCATCTTTATCTGTACAGGAAATATCCCTCGTTGGGAGGCGTGGTTCATACCCATTCAACCTTTGCCACGGCATGGGCACAGGCAGGAAAGGATATTCCTCCGTTCGGAACCACCCATGCCGACCATTATTACGGGGAGGTTCCCTGTTCCCGCAAGCTCAGCAGCGATGAGGTTGAAAATGACTACGAACTTAATACGGGAAAGGTTATTGCGGAAAGACTCGGCTTACTTGATCCGCTTGTCATCCCTTCGGTGCTGGTTAACGGACATGGGCCGTTTTGCTGGGGAATTGATGCCGCCGAGGCGGTTTACAACGCTGCAGCCCTTGAGGAAATAGCCAGAATGGCTCTCTACACTGTAGTTCTGGGAGGAAAGGAATCAATTGACAAATTTCTGCTCGACAGGCATTACCTGCGAAAGCACGGGAAGAATGCATATTACGGGCAGGTTAAAAAGAACAAGAAATAAATATCAGATTATGACAGGAAAATTTGTAATAGGCCTGGATTACGGAACTGACTCCGTCAGGGCTGTGGTCGTTGATACAGCAAACGGTGTCACAGTTGGCAGCTCGGTATTTGAATATCCCAGATGGAAACAGGGATTATACTGCGATCCGGCATCCAATCGGTTCCGCCAGCATCCCCTCGACTACATTGAGGGGATGGAGCACTCGGTGAAGGAGGCCATGAAGGGACTTCCTCCGGAGATAACAAAAAACATTGCAGGAATAACTGTCGATACCACCGGGTCGACACCTGTGGCAGTCGACCGGGATGGCGTACCACTGTCCCTGAAACCTGGTTTCGAAGATGACCCCGATGCCATGTTTGTATTATGGAAAGATCATACCGCGGTAAAAGAAGCCGCTGAGATCAACGAAATTTCCAGGTCGTGGGGAGGAATTGATTATACGAAGTATGAGGGCGGAGTCTATTCCTCGGAATGGTTCTGGGCAAAGCTGCTGCATGTGATCCGTGTAAATGAAAAGGTTAGGCAAACTGCATTTTCCTGGGTTGAACACTGCGACTGGATCCCTGCCCTGCTTACCGGAAACACCGATCCTTTAAAAATAAAGAGAAGCCGTTGCGCTGCCGGGCACAAGGCCATGTGGCATCCCGATTTCAACGGGCTTCCCCCCGAAGAGTTCCTGGTTCGTCTCGATCCTCTCCTGGCAGGGCTGAGAGACCGCCTTTTCACCGAGACCTGGACCTGCGAAGTAAGTGCCGGAGTGATTTCGGAAGAATGGTCACAGCGTCTGGGCCTTCCGGCAGGGGTCATGGTTGGTACAGGTGCCTTTGACGCTCATCTCGGAGCGCTGGGAGGCGAGATAATGCCTTATCACCTGGTAAAGGTTATGGGTACCTCCACATGCGATATGCTGGTTTCTCCGATGGACGAGATTGGAGATAAACTTGTTTCAGGCATTTGCGGACAGGTAGAGGGCTCCATTATTCCCGGGATGCTCGGGCTCGAGGCCGGACAATCGGCATTTGGCGATGTATATGCCTGGTTCGGAAAGCTTCTTCTGTGGCCGGTCGAAGAAATTATCTCTTCAATGGGCTGGCTGGATGAGAGTGTCAGGGAAAGGATCAGGACCGAAACCTCCGACCGGATTATCACGGATCTGAGTCTTAAGGCAGCTTTACTTCCTGAAGAAGAGACTGCCCTTGTTGCCCTTGACTGGCTAAACGGCAGAAGGACTCCTTTTGCCAACCAGGAACTGAAGGGTGCCATTGCAGGATTGTCGCTTGGTTCTGATGCGCCCAGGATATTTAAATCGCTGGTAGAAGCAACCGCCTTTGGATCGAGAATGATAAACGACAGGTTCATTTCCGAGGGTGTCAGGATCGACGGAGTGATAGCAATCGGAGGAGTGGCAAGGAAAAATCCCTGGGTGATGCAGATCGTTTCTGATGTGCTAAATATGCCGATCAGGGTTGCAAGCTCCGATCAGACATGTGCTCTCGGATCAGCAATGGCAGCCTCGGTTATGGCAGGCATCCACAGCGATTTCGAGACGGCACGCAAAGCCATGGGCGGAGGATTTGAGAAAGAGTACATTCCCGATCCGGTGAAGGCACGGAAATATGATGAAATTTATATAAGGTACAAAAAACTAGGTACCTTTATAGAGAAGGAATTGACTTGATTGACTAACCTCGTACCTCGTACCGCGTACCGTATAAACAGCAACCCGCCTCCGCTAAAGCTATGTCGGGCTAAGCCAGCAACCAGTAACCAAAATAATTAAAACTCCATTATGATGAAAACATTAAAGTATGTCCTGACTCTTCTGGTAATTCTGGCCGGTACTTCAGTCCTGGCCCAGAAAGATCAGATTCCCGCGGTTAACCAGCTCGTCGTGATAGCTAATAACCCCGGACCGGTGATCAGCAAGGATATCTACGGACATTTCTCCGAGCATCTCGGAAGATGCATCTACGAAGGTCTGTGGGTTGGAACGGATTCAAAGATACCCAACACCTACGGGATAAGGAATGATGTCCTGTTTGCACTGCGGGAGATTAAGGTCCCCAACCTGCGCTGGCCGGGCGGATGTTTTGCCGACACATACCACTGGAAAGATGGTATAGGTCCTCAGGAAAAAAGAGCTTCCATAGTCAATACACACTGGGGTGGAGTAACCGAGGATAATTCCTTCGGGACCCACGAATTCATGAAATTATGCGAGCTTCTCGACTGCGATGCCTATATCAACGGCAATGTCGGATCAGGTACTGTAAGGGAAATGGCCGAATGGATTGAGTATCTCACCTCCGATTCCGACAGTCCAATGACACGTCTTCGCAAGGAGAACGGACAGGAAGCCCCGTGGAAGGTTAAATACTGGGCAATCGGAAATGAAAACTGGGGCTGCGGTGGAAACATGACTGCTGAATTCTATACGGATGTCATGAGGCAGTTTTCCACTTACCTGAACAATTACGGCGGTAACCGGCTATACAGGGTTGCATGCGGACCATCGGACTACAACGTGGCATGGACCGAAACGCTGATGAAGGATCCTGCATCCCGAGGAAGATTCCAGGGATTGTCCATTCATTATTATTCGGTTCCTGATGGCTGGAGCAGGCCCAAGGGATCATCAACCGAATTTGATGAGAACGCCTGGTTCAAAACGATGCAGGCAAACCTCCAGATGGATGAAATAATCAGGGGCCATGAGGCGATAATGGACCGCTACGATCCGCGCAAGACCAAAGGACTGGTGGTGGATGAATGGGGCAACTGGTTTGATGTTGAACCGGGAACCAATCCCGGATTCCTTTATCAGCAGAACTCCCTGAGGGATGGACTGACAGCCGCCATTCACCTGAATATTTTCAACCAGCATGCTGAAAGGGTAAAGGTGGCAAACCTTGCCCAGATAGTAAATGTGCTTCAGTCAGTGATCCTGACAAAGGATGATCTTATGGTGCTTACCCCGACTTACCATGTATTCAGGATGTTCAGGGTGCATCAGGAAGCAAGGCTCCTGAAAACCGATCTTAAATGCGAGGAATACGTTTTCGGCGACCGCAGGATACCTGCAGTATCAGCTTCTGCATCTGTAGATAATGAGGGTAAAATGCATATTTCGCTGGCAAACCTGAATCCTAACAAGCCGGTTGTGCTAAACTGTCCGATAATAGGCGAAACCTATAAAAATGTCACCGGCGAAGTGCTGACAGCTGACGCAATAAATGCACATAACACTTTTGAAGCTGCTGATAAGGTAAAACCGGCAGCATTCAACGGTCACTCCTACAAAAATGGTGTGCTAACTGTTACAATGCCTGCAAAATCGGTAGTGGTTCTGGAATTTACTAAATAACTCATGAAAAAACCTTTTTTTCTCCTGACTACAGCACTGTTAATTCTTCTTGTATATGGATGCAGCAGGAATTCCGATGCTGACTACCCCATCCGTCCTGTGTCCTTTACATCGGTAAAGCTAACTGATGATTTCTGGGCTCCGAGGATAAAAAAGAATGCAGATGTCACAATCCCTATCGCCTTTTCCTACTGCGAATCCTCAGGAAGGGTTAAGAACTTCGAGATAGCCGCCGGACTGGATACCGGAACCTTCGGCACTATTTACCCGTTTGATGATTCTGACGTCTTCAAGATCATCGAGGGTGCAGCCTATTCACTTCAGACCAGTCCCGATCCCGGACTGGATGCTTATCTCGATACACTTATCCTGAAAATCGGCCTTGCCCAGGAGGAAGACGGATATCTTTACACCAACCGCACAATTGCAGAGATGCATGGAGGGAAAGGCCTTCATGAATGGGCAAGTCCGAACAGATGGGAGCTTGATTCCATTCTCAGCCACGAGCTTTATAACCTTGGCCACCTGTATGAAGCTGCCGTGGCCCATTATCAGGCTACCGGGAAAAGGTCCCTTCTCGACATTGCAATCAAATCGGCAGATCTCGTTGACAGGGATTTCGGCCACGACAGGGTGAAAGTTTACCCTGGCCATCAGGTCATTGAGATGGGTCTGGTGAAGTTATACCGGGCAACAGGCGACAGGAGATACCTCGATCTGGCAAAATTTTTCCTTGATATCAGGGGACCGAATGGCGAAGAATACAACCAGGCTCATAAAAAGGTGGTTGACCAGACCGAAGCTGTCGGACATGCGGTAAGAGCAACCTATATGTATTCGGGAATGGCTGATATTGCGGCAATTGAAAGGAACAGCGCCTACATAAACGCCATTACAAAGATTTGGGAGGACATTGTTTACGGCAAGATCTATATAACCGGAGGTATCGGCGCCACAGGTGGGAACGAAGGCTTCGCCGATCCGTTTGTGCTTCCCAATATGTCGGCATATTGCGAGACATGTGCTTCCATCGGCAATATTTTTACAAATCACAGGCTTTTCCTTTTCCACGGCGACGGGAAATACATGGATATTCTTGAAAAAACTCTTTATAATTCAATGCTTTCGGGAGTTTCGCTCTCAGCCGACAGGTTCTTTTACCCGAATCCTCTGGAGTCCAACGGCCAGCATGAGCGTCAGGCATGGTTCGGATGCGCATGCTGCCCTTCAAATGTGGCACGGTTTGTCCCGGCCATCCCCGGGTACATCTATGGAGTGACCGATAAGGAGCTCTATGTCAGCCTTTATATTTCAAATGATGCTGATATAGCCCTTGGTAAGAACAAGGTTAAAGTCTCGCAGAAGGCCAATTTCCCATGGGATGGAAATGTAGAGCTGTCAGTTGATCCTGAAAAACCGGAAACCTTTACAGTCCTTATGCGTATTCCGGGGTGGGCCAGGAATGAAGCAATCCCGGGCGGGCTTTACAAGTTTGGTGATGACAATAATGAAAAATACTCCATATCGGTAAACGGTGAAGCAGTGAATGCCGAACTCGTAAACGGATATGCGGTCATTAAGAGGAAATGGAATAAGGGAGACAGCATCAGTCTGGAGCTTCCGATGCCTGTCAGGACTGTTGTTGCCGATGAGCGTATAAAGGATGATGCAGGCAAGATAGCTGTTCAGAGCGGGCCGGTGATGTACTGTGCTGAATGGCCCGATAATCCTGAAGGCCGGATATTGAACCTGGTTATTGACAGGGAAGCGGATTTTACTACTGAATATGACAGCGGACTTTTAAACGGAACACGGGTTATCACAACTTCGGGCTATCAGACCAGAAAAACACTCGACGGAAAATTAGAAACAATGGAAAAACAGCCTGTTAAACTAATTCCCTATGCACTTTGGAACAACCGGGGACCCGGTCAGATGATGGTATGGCTTCCCCTTAGTCCGGAAAGCTCGCGACCATTGCCGGCTCCGACCGTTGCCTTCAGGAGCAGGGTAACAGGCAGCAAGATTACAAGGGCCCTCTCTGCCCTTAATGATCAGTCCTTGCCTTCAAATTCAAACGACCGCTCGGTTAGTTACTATCACTGGTGGCCCGATAAGGATCAGTGGGCATATGTTCAGTATGATTTTGAAAAACCTGAAACTGTTTCAAAGTCGAAGGTTTACTGGTTTGACGACCGGCCCGACGGCGGTTGCCGGATCCCGGATGAATGGGAGTTGCAGTACCTTGCAGGTGGCACCTGGAAGCCGGTGAAGGACAAGTCGGGCTACACCGTAACTAAGGATGGCTGGGATTCAGTTGAGTTCGAACCGGTAAGGACATCTGCCGTAAAATTACGGGTAAAGCTTAACCGGGAATTCTCCTCAGGTATCTATGAATGGATTGTTGATTAAAAACTTTGATAATCAGTATTATCTTTTAAGATCCGTGTTACGCCGTTTTTTAACTCCGTGAAACTAATTATGAAACCCATGGTCCGCTTTCGTTTCTTGCTGATCATCCTGCTTTCATCAGCCTTGATGTTATCGCTGACAGGTCGTTATTCGCAAGCCCAGGATTCCGCCCGTAACCTTGCCCTGGTGGCAACACCATCCACTTCGGCCCGCTATGGCGGTTCTCCGGTGTTTCTCAACGATGGGTTGACTCCTGCCACTGCTGCCGGTATGAGGTCAGGAACGAATCGCCCGCCGGTAAGACTTTCCAACCAGTGGGTCGAATATGAATGGAGCCAGCCAGTTACCACTGGAGGAATTTCCGTTTTCTGGTGGAATTTCGGGAATTCAGTCAGACTGCCTCAGGGGTACAGGATAACCTGGTGGAACGGCAGTGATTTTGAAGCCGTTAAAAATCCGGCAGGGCTTGGTCTTGTCAACAATGAGTTCAATACCACAACTTTCGACCCGGTGAAGACGACCCGGTTAAGGCTTGAGGTCGATTCTGCAGAAAGATTCCCGGGTACACTTCTTGAATGGAAAGTATTTCAGACAACCGGCAGCTCCGGACATCCGCCCGTGGTGAATGCCGGACCTGACAGGTCGGTTATTATCGGCGGAAAGACCTATTTGTCGGGCTCAGCAAGGTCGGTGACTCCGGTTACAGGAATCGCATGGACAAAAAAATCCGGTCCTGGAACCGTGACCTTTGAAAAGCCGGGAAACCCTCTAACTACAGCGGTCTTCTCACAACCCGGAGAATATATCCTTTCTATGATGACGCGCGAGGGCAGTCTCTCTTCAGTATCACATCTTTCGGTAAAAGTGACCACTCCTCCTCCGGCCGAAAGGCTGGATGTTGTTTATACAAAGAGGTATAAAATCGATAGCCCTTTATGGACAGGCAGGGCAAAGGCTCTGATGGTCAACTGGATTCCGTGGTGCATCGATCAGATAGAAAGAGACACTCTTACCCTTGGCTCCGGCGGGCTCGACAATTTCATTGATGCAGCTAAGGCGCTCCGCAGAGAACCTCATGGCCGTCACAAGGGCTATGTCTTTTCAAATGCGTGGGTTCATCAGACCATTGAGTCGATGTGCATAGCACTGATGATAGATCCTCAGGGCGACAGGGAGATAATGGAGGCCCAGGAAAGGATGCGAAACACTCTTGAGAAATGGATACCTGTAGTGCTTTCTGCACAGGAACCTGACGGTTACCTCCATACTGCCTGGACGCTCCGTGACACAGCCCGCTGGAAATCGAGATGGGCTCCAGAAACACGTGGCAATCATGAAGGATACGTTGCCGGTTATTTCATCGAATCGGCCATCAATCACTATACTCTCACCGAAGGGAAGGACAGGAGACTTTACGATGCGGCTAAGAAACTGTCCGATTGCTGGGTGGCAAACATCGGTCCGGGAAAGATAGCATGGTACGACGGTCATCAGGAAATGGAGCAGGCTCTTGTCAGGTTCGGTCGTTTTGTGAATGATATGGAAGGAAACGGAAGGGGCGACAGTTATATCAGGCTTGCAAAGTTCCTTCTTGATAACCGCAACAACGGCAGCGAATATGACCAGAGCCATGTGCCGGTTCAGGAGCAGTATGAAGCCGTCGGGCATGCTGTCAGGGCTGTCTACAACTATTCAGCCATGGCTGATGTTGCGGCTGAGACAGGAGATATTGATTATCAGAGCGCAGTTATCTCGCTGTGGGACAATATAGTGAATAAAAAATACTATGTCACAGGAGGCATAGGAAGCGGCGAAACTTCAGAAGGATTCGGCCCCAACTATTCCCTTGGGAACAATGCCTACTGCGAATCGTGTTCCAGTTGCGGCCTGATTTTCTTCCAGTACAAGATGAATCTTGCATACCACGATGCCTTATATGCCGACCTGTATGAGGAAACAATATACAATGCCCTTTTAGGTTCAATTGATTACGAAGGGAAGCACTTTTATTACGATAATCCCCTGAATTCAGGAGAGTCGCGTTATTCGTGGCACGTATGTCCCTGCTGTGTGGGCAATATACCCAGAACCCTGCTGATGATACCTACATGGACCTACGTCAAGGGAAAAGACGGCATTTATGTCAACATGTTCATTGGCAGTACCATCAATGTTGAAAAAGTGGCAGGCACCGATGTTGAGATGATCCAGGAGACTGATTATCCATGGAACGGAAAAGTGTCGGTTATTGTTAATCCTGCAAGGAAAGCGAAATTTTCGGTACATATCAGGGTTCCGAACCGGACCACAAGCAGTTTATATAAGCCCTCTCCTGAGGTAAAAGGATTGAAATCGCTGAAA
>JAFGXK010000326.1 GCA_016936695.1 Bacteroidales bacterium
TGTCGGGACCAATTGTAGAGAGAAACATTTTGGCTGAAATGTAATCGGTAGTAATTGGAATCTGGGTATAGGCATCACCGGCAAAAACTATCAGGCCTATCTTGTCGTTACTCAGGTTGTCGACAAGCCTCGAAATGGCCTGCTTGGCCCTAGTGAGCCTGTCGGGCTGAATATCCTCCGCAAGCATCGAATTGCTTACATCGAGGGCTATTATCACCTCCACACCCAGTTTCCTGACTTCTTCAAGCTTCGAACCGTATTGCGGTCGTGCAAGTACGATAATAATTGCTGAAATGCCTGCCAGCAATAATATGAATTTTAACACGGGCCGTGTTCCTGATAATTCAGGCATAAGCCTTGATATCAGTGTAGTATCGCCAAGTTTTCTGATTGCATTTCTGCTTCGCACCCGGCTGACAATAAACAACCCGGCCAGAACCGGCAGAATCAGCAGGAGGTAAAGTAATTCCGGATTTGCGAATCTGAAAAGCTGCATTAAATATCAGTTTATATCAGTTTTCTTAATATGGTGAATCTCAAAAGCAATTCAACAGCAAGGAGACAAAAGGCTATAATTGCAAGCGGCAGATACTCCTCCTCCTTCTTTGTGAATTGCCTGACATCAATCTTCGATTTCTCAAGCTTGTCAATTTCCGAATAGACCTCGACAAGCTTATTATTGTCCGTAGCCCTGAAATACCTTCCTCCTGTATTCGCGGCAATATCCTTCAGAATATCCTCATCTATTTCTACAGGCATATTCTGATACTGGGTGCCGAAGGGAGTCTGGACCGGATAGGGAGCCATTCCCCTGCTTCCTACCCCTATTGTGTAAACCCTTACACCGAAGGTTTTTGCGATTCCAGCTGCTGTTGCCGGAGCAATCTCTCCCCTGTTGTTTACACCGTCTGTCAGAAGGATTATAACCTTGCTCTTTGCTTCCGAATCCTTGATCCTTGTAACGGAGTTGGCCAGACCCATACCGATTGCAGTTCCGTCTTCTATCATGCCGCTCTCAATCTCTCTGAGCAGGTTGATGAGAACTGCATGATCGGTGGTGAGGGGGCACTGGGTGAATGTCTCTCCGCTGAACACCACAAGTCCTATTCTGTCGTAGGGTCGCCCGGAGATAAATTCAGTTGCCACATTTTTTGAAGCTTCCAGCCTGTTCGGGCGGAAATCACGAGCAAGCATGCTTCCGGAAATATCGAGGGCAAGGATGATGTCAATTCCTTCTGTTGAGACATCCTGGAACCTGTCAGTCGACTGGGGCCGGGCCAGTACAATAATAAGCAGTGAAATGGCAATCATCCTGAGTGCAAAAAGGATATGCCGCAGATAATTCCTGAAAGTTTTAAC
This sequence comes from Bacteroidales bacterium, assembly GCA_016936695.1. GTDB lineage: Bacteria > Bacteroidota > Bacteroidia > Bacteroidales > VadinHA17 > LD21. The sequence continues at coordinate 1,360 of JAFGXK010000326.1, forward strand.
CGGCACCTGCAGAGGCTCGAGTCCTGGCATTGTTATTGAAGCAAAGGCCTTTTGCTGTTTCAGAATATAAAACGCTACAATAGCCGGAACCAGAAGCAGAAGATAAAGAAAACCGGGATCAGCAAAGTTTATCCTGCTCATGATTCTTTCCCTCCCTGATTATGGCTGGAATCTGTACTGGCTTCCTCCTGTACCCTGAGTCGGGTAGCTTCAACAAATTCCCATGATTCGTTAAAAACCGTGTCGTTTTCAACCGGATCCGGCTTGTATTTTGCAAATTTCACCAGGTCGGCCTGATTAAGCACCGATCTGAGCCTGTTATATGATTCATTCTTTTTGAAACCTGTCTTCACCAGAGCATCAAGTGTCTCTGATGTTGTCATTTCCAGCGAGTTGACACTATATCTGTTTTCAAGATACTGACGTACGATCTCAGTCAGCCGTATGTAGTACTTCTTTATCTCTCCCTTCTGCCAGAGCTGCTCATCTCTGAGCATAGTGAGCTCCCTGAATGCAATTACGTGAGCAGGTTCAGTGATAACGGGCTTTGCTTCCTCCTTTTTCTCCTTTTTGAGACGCCTGATCAGCTTTATTATAAGCCAAACCAATATAATGACAATGAGGACAAGCAATGCCCATGGCAAGACTTCTCCTGCAGTCAGGGGAGCCCTGTAGGGTCCGGCAATATCAAATATCTCAGCTGAGTCCGGCGGAGTGATCCGTGCCCTTGCCACCTCAAGAACGCTATAATCGGAGAAAAATCTTTTTATACTCTCCGTACCGGCTAATTCAGCATATACCGGATCGACCCGGTGAAATCCCGAATCAAAGGATGTGACAAGATATTTCTCAACTATCCTTATCCTGTCGTTGCCATATGCTACTGTATCACTCCGGGGTCCGGCAAGAATCTCAATCTTTCCGGTTAAAGTATCCTTTAAGACCGGAAGGGTCAGACTGATACCGGCAGGCTGATCGATATTTACTGTGAAACCGACCTGGTCTCCGATAAGAATCCTTGTCGAATCAAAGGCTGCAGTAACGGATACATCCTGTCCTTTCAGCCCTGACTGAAAAATCAGGAGAAAGAAAAATGCCGGTAATACCGTTGCCTTTGTCAGTTTCATCTGCTTTTAAAAAGTTTGATGAGCGGTTTCACATAGTCTTTCCCGGTGCTGAGTTCTGCGAAATCAACCGCGCATTTTTTCATCATGTTGTTTAATGAGTCTGTATGACGGGAATACCAGTCGGAATAAACCTTTCTCACATATTTCGAAGATGTGTCGATCCACTTTTCTGCTCCCGTTTCGGAATCAAGAACTTTCATGAGTCCCACATCAGGAATCGCCTTTTCGAGCGGATCGGTTACCCTGAGGGCAACTATGTCGTGCTTGCTTGATGCTATCCTGAGAGCCTCCTCGAAGTCAGGAGCCAGGAAATCGGATATCACAAAGGCAGTGCATCTTTTTCTTATAGCATTTGTAAGGAACCTGAGAGGTTCGCTGAGGCTTGTCCTGTGGCTTTCAGGACTAAAATCCAGCAGTTCCCTTATTATTCTCAGTATGTGTTTCCTTCCCTTTTGGGGAGGAATGAATTTTTCAACCTTGTCGGTGAAAAAGATCACCCCGATCTTATCGTTATTGTAAATGGCCGAGAATGAAAGCACGGCTGCGACCTCAGTCATTATATCACGCTTGAAGCTTGTTTTTGATCCGAAGTCACCCGATCCGCTCACATCTACAAGAAGCATAACTGTGAGCTCCCTTTCCTCTTCGTATACCTTTATCCATGGATGGTTGAACCTGGCAGTCACATTCCAGTCAATACTGCGGATATCATCTCCGTACTGGTATTCCCTGACCTCACTGAACGCAATACCCCTTCCCTTGAAAGCACTGTGGTACTCACCGGCAAAAATATGCCTGGTAAGACCACGTGTCTTTATTTCAATCCTTCTTACCTTCTTTAAAAGCTCAATTGCTTCCATTTGCAGATTAGGGGTTGCTTGTTGCTGGTTACTTGTTGCTTGTTGCTGGTTGTCTTCTGTCTTCTGTCTTCCGTCTTCTGTCTTCTGTCTTCTATGGTACCTCCACAACATTCAGTATCTCGGCAATTATTTTGTCTTGGGTTACATTTTCAGCTTCGGCCTCGTATGTAAGACCTATCCTGTGCCTCATCACGTCCGCGCATACTGATCTTACATCCTCGGGGATCACATAACCTCTTCTCCGAATGAAAGCAAAAGCTTTTGATGCAAGCGCAAGGTAGATAGAAGCACGTGGCGATGCCCCGTACGAGATCATGTTGCTGAAAGCCGGAAGGCCGAACTTCTCAGGGTTTCGGCTGGCAAAAACGATGCTGAGTATATAGTTTTCTATCTTTTCATCCATATAGACCTCCCTGACCACGTTTCTTGCCCTGAGAATGTCGTCGGTCTTCAGAACGGAATTTGCCGTTGGGAATTCTTTAGCCAGATTTTCTCTTACAATCAGCTTTTCTTCCTCCATCGTGGGATAGTCAATGAGCACTTTCAGCATGAACCTGTCGACCTGCGCTTCAGGAAGAGGATAAGTGCCCTCCTGTTCTATTGGGTTTTGCGTTGCAAGAACCAGGAAAGGCTCTTCGAGCTTATAAGTCGATTCGCCAATTGTTACCTGCCTTTCCTGCATTGCTTCAAGAAGAGCGCTCTGAACCTTCGCAGGCGAGCGGTTGATTTCGTCGGCAAGAATGAAATTGGCAAAGATTGGACCCTTCTTGACAAGGAACTCTTCCTTTTTCTGACTGTAGATCATCGTTCCGGTGAGGTCGGCAGGAAGAAGATCGGGCGTGAACTGGATCCTTGCAAATCTGGCATCAATTATTGATGCCAGCGATTTTATGGCAAGAGTCTTTGCCAGCCCCGGCACACCTTCAAGAAGGATGTGACCATTTGCCAGAAGACCTATCATAAGAGAATCTGTGAGATGCTTCTGCCCAACAATAACCTTGTTCATCTCCATCCTTATGATATCGACAAAAGAGCTCTCTTTTTCTATTTTTTCATTCAGGATCCTGATATCGGCTGTTTGCTCCATTTCTTTTATTTTAAGTCGCAAATTTAATTAAATAAACATGAGGCAGAACCTCGAAAAAACGGCCTGCTTTTCCTGACGCAAAGGAAGACTTCAGAATAATAATAAGGCGTTAAAGAGTGTTAAAGTTGTGTTAAATAAGGTATTGTAAGGGGGTTCCAGGAAAACTCCGACCGGACAGAGCTCCTCACTATCAGAATTCCGATCAGCGGAACGAATGAATTATTGATATCCTGGGGAAGAAAAACCAGGAAAGCCAGAAATCCAACTGTAAGAAAAAATACGATCCGGAACCAGATCCTCCAGTCCTTTTTTAGCACAAGGCTCAACAGGCAGAGAATGACCAAGGGACTTAACCAGATAATGTTGAGATTATTCTTCAACTGCTGATGATCGGTGAAAAGGTTGAAGAAGATCATCAGAACAGAGAGAATCGAAAATATCGAGAAGATTACTATATCGATTAGGTTGTTTACCTTCTTCCCCCTGAAATATCCTGTAAATGCAATGCATATTATGAGTAGAATGCCGAAAATGAAAAATGGACCGGTCAGCATGTTTGGCTTAACTACCGGAGGTTCAAAATCAAGCACAAGATCAGGATTTGCAAGAAGAGGTATCATCTTGCCATCCCTTCTTATGTTTGTTTGTGATAACCCGTCCTTCATTTCAACAGGTAAGAACATCCTGTCGCGCAGCGAAGCTTTCTTATCGCCTGCAGTCCCGATCAGCAGGTCGATGCCTGCTCTTCTCCAGACATAACCCTTTTCATATTTGCTTATCAGGTCGCGGAAGGTAGGAAGCTCATTTGCAGTTATATCGGGTGGATAATCAAGGTCGTTCCCAACTGATTTCTCCAGCAGATCCCTTATCCTGGTGGAACAATCGTCATAGAAGAAATCATACCTGTAGTTGATATTCTCCGGCTTCAGGTTTTCTTCCAGAAGAACAAAAAGCTTCGCGGTCTGGGCAGAATCGAGGTTTATCTTCTGGGAAACAACCCATCTTTTTTCCATGTAATAATCTCTCAGAAAGCTGTCGTAGGAACTAACGCCAAGAGAATAATCGAGTCTTCCCCTGGCAAAGCGCCATGCAAAATTTGGTGTGCTGAAATCAAA
>JAFGXK010000042.1 GCA_016936695.1 Bacteroidales bacterium
AATATACCATCCAATCGCCTTAACGCACTTCAGGGTACCCGGTACATTAACCATTTCACCATCACCGTTCTTCACCATTCTGCCTTTCTCCCTGACGTCATACGCTATTGCATTGGCACGGCGTGTCGATGTGGTATTCAGGTTCACGTTGAAAGCCACCAGGAAATCCCTTGCTCCTACGGCAGTTGCCCCCGACCTCTCGTTGAAAACGGCAGGTCCGAAATCGGGTTTCCATTCAGGATCTGACAACTTTTTCTTTAAGCCTTCATATTCTCCTTCCCTGCAACTGGCCAGATTACGTTTTTTCTCTTCAAAAGCCGCATTTTCGTAACAGTAAACCGGTATAGACAGCTCCTCTCCTATTCTTTTTGCCAGGCTGTGCGCATAGACTACTGTCTCCTCCATTGTTATCCCCGAAACCGGTACAAGCGGACATACATCGGTGGCACCCATGCGAGGATGCTCGCCCTGATGCTTCGACATATCAATCAGCTCCGATGCCTTTCTTACTCCCCGGAAAGCAGCTTCCAACACAGCTTCAGGGTCACCCACAAAGGTTACCACAGTACGGTTCGTGTCCCTGCCCGGATCAACATCCAGAAGCCTGATCCCTTCAACCGATTCAATTGCACCGGTAATCTGTTTGATAATCCCCATGTCCCTGCCCTCACTGAAATTCGGGACACACTCGATGACTCTGTTTTCCATATTTTCCGGTCTTATTGTTTCACTTTAAAATTTTCACAATGCATGTCACTCCACGGCAGGATTCCATATTTTCCCCCTGAGAATGATCCTGTCGACCAGGTTGCTGCCAAAGGCGTAAGGAAAGAACCCGAAAGAAGGAATCTCCTTTGTGATAATCAGACTGGCAATCTTCCCTTCCGATATCGACCCAAAAGTATCCTGGATTCCCATTGCATATGCCGAGTTGACGGTTACCGCATTAAACACTTCTTCAGGAGTCATCTTCAGCCTGATGCAGCCGAGTGACATTACCAGCTTCATGTTGCCTGAAGGGGACGATCCAGGATTATAATCCGAGGCAAGTGCCACCGGCAGACCCGAATCGATCATAAGACGGGCAGGAGGATCGGGTAACCCAAGGAAAAGTGCTGATCCGGGAAGAAAAGTTGGCATGGTTTCAGATCCCAGAAGCGCTGAAATCTCATCAATGCCCGAACGCTCCAGATGATCTACCGAAAGGGCATTATATTTCACACCAACCTGAACCCCTCCCGAAAATCCTATTTCGTTAGCATGAATCTTGGGAATAAGACCATATTTCATTCCGGCCATCAGGATCCGCTCCGTTTCATCGATCGTAAAAAACCCATCATCACAAAAGACATCTATATAATCGGCAAGCCCTTCCGAAGCGACTAATGGAATCATTTCATTTATAATCAGATCAATATACGACTCCCTGTCATTTCTGTATATTTCAGGTACAGCATGGGCTCCAAGGAATGTCGGGCGGATCTCCAAAGGACAGTTTTCCCTTATATGCCTGATCACCCTGAGCATCTTCAGCTCATCACCGGTGTTAAGTCCATACCCGCTTTTGATCTCTATGGCACCGGTTCCCAATCCCGCTATTTCATGAATCCTTACCATCGATTCGCGGTACAGTTCTTCTTCTGTTGCAGCATGAAGCTTTTTAGCAGAATTCAGAATACCTCCTCCCCGGCGGGCAATCTCCTCATAAGAAAGGCCCCGTATCTTATCGACAAACTCCTGCTCGCGGCTGCCGGAATACACAAGATGAGTGTGGGAATCACAGAATGACGGAAAAACGAACCTGCCGGAGGCATCAATAATCTCCAGGTCTGTCAGGCCCGCTGTCATCCCGTCCGGGAGATCTTCCATCCTGCCAAAAGAGGTTATCGTATCATTTGCGGCAAAAAGAAATGCATTTCTTACCGAGTCAATCACCCCCATATCCTTGCCTCGCTTTGTTCCGGACGGTATCTTCTCCGTCCCGAACAGCTCCCTGATATTCTTTATTAACAGAGCCATATACGTATTTAGTCGTAAAATTGAAGCCTAAGGTAGCAAATATTGAAAATTCATTATATGATTTCCATTTTTCTTTACCTTTATCCAGGTGACTAAAACTTTTATCCATGAAGAAATCCATTATTCTGATACTGGCTGCAGCGATTACCATCCTCACGTCGGCCCAGGAAGACAAGTCAAAAACCGGATGGAAATTCGGAGGCGCTCTTCCAGCAGTTTCATTTGATTCAAACCTGGGATTCCAGTACGGAGCTCTGGTTGAATTTTTCAATTACGGGAACCCGGGCATATACCCCGAATGGTATGATCACATATATGCGGAGGTTTCGAGATTTACAAAGGGAAGCGGGATTTACAGGTTCATGTTTGAATCGAACCATATAATTCCCGGTATCGAATGGGTGGCCGATCTGAGCTACCTCCCCGACCTGGCAAACCATTTTTACGGCTTCAACGGTTATGAATCAATCTACAATGCCGACTGGATGGACAGCGAGGCCCAGGATTACAAGTCTGAAATGTTCTACCGGCACGAAAGGAATCAGTTCAGGTTTAAGAATGATTTCCTTGGAAAGATTTCCGGTGAGAAGCTGAAGTGGAGCGCCGGATTTGCTTTTCAGAAATTCGATGTTAGTTCGGTTAATATCGACAAACTGAACAAGGGGAAGGATGAAGATCTTCTGCCATCACTTTCCCAGGAACCAGGGCTTTTCGAGCTTTACCGCGATTCACTCGGACTGATCTCAGCCAATGAAGCCGATGGCGGATGGGTCAATACGCTTAAGGCCGGACTGGTCTGGGACACCAGGGACAACAGGCCGAATCCTATGAAAGGGATCTGGACAGAACTGGGTGTTGAACTTGCTCCCGAATTCCTTGGAAACGACTGGGGATTCTCAAAATTCTACATCACCCACAGGCAGTATTTCACCCTTGTTGAAGACAACCTCTCCCTGGTTTACCGGCTGGGCTATCAGACGACACTTTCGGGTAATACTCCCTTCTTTTACCAGTCGCAAATGATAACATCGCGGCTGACCGGAGCCTTCAACGAAGGTCTCGGAGGATTCAGTACGCTCAGAGGTGTACTGAAAAACAGAGTCGTGGGTGACGGATTTGCTCTGGGTAACGTAGAATTACGATGGAAACCATTGAAATTCACATTATTTAATAAGGAAAGTTACCTGGGGCTCAACTTTTTCTATGATCTCGGAATGGTAACACAGAAAATCGATCTTCCGCCTGCCCTCCAGACAACATTCCTTAATACAATGACCAACTATGCCTACAGCGATTTCTTTAATCCCGGATCAGAAAAAATGCATCACTGCGCAGGGATCAGCATAATGCCTGTATGGGGAGAAAATTTCGTGATCGCCCTTGATATCGGAAAATCATTCAATGAACAGGATGGCAACATTGCATTCGGAATCGGACTGAACTACCTGTTCTAGGCAACAGCCTGATTATCTGCATCTTCAAAAATAACAGCAAAAAATTATCGTAAAACAATAACCTGCTTATTGTTTTACGATAGTTTTTTTACCTGAAACGATATGGTTTTCACGGGGCAAGGGGCACAGGGCTCAGGGCAGAACCATGCCATATGAAAATCTACTGAAATCTGTGAGAACTTCTTCAGTCTTCCGTCTTCTTAGAATCCCTTCAGCAAATAAGCCAGAGTGGTACCGAAATAGTTCCCGAGAAGATAGCCAATAACGCCTCCTGTAAGCCCGGTGACAATGACATCCTTGTTCTTGAGGGCATTGGCAACCAGAGGAACAAACGGAGGGGAAAAAACAAAAGCGGTGGCCGTTATAAGGAAATTATCGGCGTCGATCCGGAATATCTTTGCCAGCAGGAGATGTAGGAAAAGTGATCCCCAGTAACACCATGATATGAAGAGTATAAGATCCCACATTCCCTGTCCGAACAAACTCCTTATATCGGATCTGGAAGCAACTGTAAGAGAAAAAACCAGAATCAGGTACATACCGAGTTGGAAAGTCTTTTCAATCCTGTTTATCGGTTTAAAAAGTGAAGCAAGTATTCCAAGTGTGGTAACAGAAAGGACCATCACAGCCATCCTGAATTCTTCAGGCACGGGGGCAAACATGTAAAGGGCCCCGCTGATCCCGGCGATTATTACGCTTAATCCTAGTGCCTTCAGGAGCGGGATAAACATCTTCTTCTTAAGCATCCCTGAAAAATCATCAAGTCCTTCAGTCTCTTTCTTGACTAACTCCTCATCTAAAGTCACGCCGTTTTTATCCTCATATTTGGGCAGGATAGCCCTGAAAATCCTTGGAGCAAGGGTGACAAAGAAAAGCACAAGAAATGCACCCACTATTGTATCGTACGTGAACAGAACCACAAAACGGTCGGCATCGACATCCAGGATTAGCTTGAGTGCAGCAAAGTTCGGGGTTCCTCCGGTATAGATCCCTTCAAACATTCCTGCCAGTTTCCAGGCATCGGGGAAAGCGTCCTTCCAGATGAAGAATCCGGTTGTTACCATTACCACTCCCGCTACAAGAGCCAGTGCAACTGAAAGAAACCCCTTTTTGGCAAATTTCAGCCAGCGTTTGATGTTTAGGGAGAACAGAAGCAATGGAAATGCAAGAAGCAATGCCAGGGAATAGATGCCATCCTGCAATGCGAGGATATCATTGGCAACCCGGTCTTCAGGAACCGCTTTTCCTTCAGCGATAAGAGCCTCGAGAACGGGCTTGCTTAGGGAAGGTTCGTTCTGAAGTGCAAATTTAAATCCCTCACTTCCCTGAGGAAGAAGACCGGCAGTACCGATAATAAGTCCGAAGGCATATGCCAGAACTATAGTCCCGAATTTCTGGAGAAAGGTCCACTTTCTGCACAGGGAAATGATTATAAGTGGGAAAAGAAAGTAAAACAATGCCAGTAAAATCATCTTGATCATACGGAAGGATTTAGGTCCCCAAATATAAAAAAAGCGATTTACCATCAGGTAAATCGCTTGAAAAATAAGTATTTATACTTAATTATTTATCATCGCAGTCACATTCCTCAAAGCTCTTGTTGTATTGTTCTATTGCCTTGAGACTCATACCCATGCTCGAAAATCCTCCGTCGTGATAAAGATTCTGCATAGTCACTTTGCGGGTGAGATCTGAAAAAAGAGCCACACAATAATTTGCACACTCCTCGGCAGTAGCATTGCCCAGGGGTGACATCCTCTCGGAAAAATCGAGAAGCGATTCAATACCGTGAACTCCGCTTCCCGCGGTTGTGGGTGTCGGCGACTGGGAAATAGTATTAATCCTCACTTTCCTGTCGCGCCCGTAAATATATCCGAACGATCTGGCTATCGATTCCAGGAGAGCCTTGGCGTCGCCCATATCGTTGTAGCCTGTGAGTGTTCGCTGGGCAGCTACGTATGTGAGCGCAACTACTGAACCCCACTCATTTATAGCATCGTATTTGTAGCAGGTCTGTAGTATCCTGTGAAAACTCAGCGCTGAAATGTCAAAGGTCTTGAGCATGTTTTCGTAACTTGTATTCTCATAGGGGATATCCTTTCTTACATTTGGTGACATCCCGATCGAGTGGAGGACGAAATCAAACCTCCCGCCGAAAATCTGAAGACTCTCAGCTATTAGTTTGTCAATATCCACCATACTGGTTGCATCTGCAACTATCACTTTCGAGGAGGTTATTTCGGCAAGCTCATCTATGGTTCCCATCCTTACAGCTACCGGAGAATTTGTGAGAACCAGGCTGGCACCCTGCTGATGAGCCTTCAAAGCAACCTGCCAGGCTATCGATTTATCATTAAGGGCACCGAATATTATTCCCTTCTTTCCTGTTAACAGACTTTCATTCATAATTGGCTATTAAGTTGTTACTCGTTTAATCTAAAGTCTCTCTTAATATCTTGTCTTAAGTGCCGTTTCCTAAGTGCTTCCTGCCCTGATCAGTTCCCTTGCATTCTTTATAGCTGTTTCCGTTACCTCGCTCCCGCTAAGCAGCCTGGCAACCTCCTGCACTCTTTCCTCTGCATTTAACAACTTGACCCTGGTAATTGTTGAGTCACCGGTATCTTCTTTGTAAACATGGTAATGTACATTCCCCCTGGAGGCGACCTGTGGAAGATGGGTAATGTTGATTACCTGCATGTATTTCCCCATCCCGAGCAGAATCTGGCCCACTTTATCGGCTACTTCACCTGAGACTCCGGAGTCGATCTCGTCGAAGATGATGGTAGGAAGGTTCATGCTTCTGGTAAGCAGTGATTTGAGGCTGAGCATTACTCTCGACAATTCACCCCCTGATGCGATCCGGGCAATATTCTCGGGACGTGTCTGCCTGTTAGCGGAGAAAAGGAAATCTGCCGCATCTGTACCGGATGGTGTGAAATCATTGGTTCGCATGAGCGAAATCTCAAATCTCGCATTGGGTATCCCCAATTGTTTCAGTTGTTCCGTTATTTTGGATTCGATGGCAGGGAGAGCCGATTGCCTCTTTTCAGAGATCATGACGGCAGAAGCAGCTAGCGATTCGGTTGCAGTTGTCAGAAGCTTTGACAGCTCATTAAGTCTGTCGTCGTTCCTGACTATCGATGTTAAAGTATTTTCAATCTCTTTCTTTTTGGCAAACAACTCTTCCAGGTCTTTTGCGCGATGTTTCCTTAGCAGTGAATAAAGTGTATCGAGCCTGCCATTGACCAGTTCGAGGCGGCCAGGGTCAGCTTCAGTTTCCTGTTCAAGCCTTGCGATCTCGTTCGAAATATCATCAAGCTCAATGAATGAAGAGTCGAGACGGGAAAGGATCCTAAGTTCATCGGGGAGAAATGAGTCAATCTTTCCGATAATCGTCCTTGCCTCCCTCAGCAATGAAAGGACTGAAGCGGACTCATCCGAAAGAAGCCTCAACGCATTTTCAAGGGCTTGTTTTATCTCCCCGGCATGTTCCAGGAGTTCCTGTTCCTTCTCCAGCTCCTCCTGTTCCCCGGTTTTGAACCTGGCCTCATCAAGCTGATTAAGCTGTGCCTGATAGTAATCCAGATCGGCGCGGTTCTTTTCATGCTTTTCCTTTAAGTCGTTGTATTCCTTCTGAAGCTTTCTGAAACCGGTGTAGTCAGACCTGTATTTATCCTTAAGCTGCCCGGTCCCGGCGAATGAATCAATTATATTCAGCTGAAAGGCATTGTTGTTCAGCATGAGTGTCTGATGCTGTGAATGAATATCGATAAGCCTGTCGCCCAGTTCTTTCAGAACATTTAAAACCACAGGTGTGTCATTTATGAAAGCTCTTGATTTGCCAGCCGGATTAATCTCGCGCCTGAGAATGGCCTGACTGTCAAAATCAATGTCATTTCGTGCGAAAAAGTCCTCCAGATCATAATCCTCGATTCTGAAAGTGCCCTCAACTATGCATTTATCCGTAAGGTCAAGTAGGACCGATGAATCGGCCCTGGAGCCCAGGATAAGCGAAAGGGCACCAAGAAGTATCGACTTGCCCGCACCTGTCTCTCCGGTTATGATTGTAAGGCCATTCTCAAAATAGAGATCAAGCTCTCTGATAAGAGCGTAATTCTGAACGGCAAGTTTTACAAGCATAATAGGGCAATATGGTTAACTGGAAGCTGTTATCTTCTCATATTTCGATTTATTTCCCGGATCTACCTCGATAAGTAACTGGATCACCCTGCTCTTTTCCTCGGGGAATGCTTCGGTGAAGATATTTACCAGTTCATCCGACTTGGATTCCAGTACAATCTGAATCAGGTACATGTAAGGATCGGGCTTTGCCCTGTACACCTCCAGCAGAAGTTTCAGGCTTTCGGCAATGCCAGCCCTTGACTCGGCTGCTCTTGATTCCATCCTGTCAAGTCCGTTTATATAATACTCATGAATAAACCTCCTGACTCCTTCATATTCCTTATCGAGAATGTTCTTCACCAGCCAGTACCTGTTCCTGTTTCTTGATCCGTCATAAGGCTTCCAGCCCGGTTCTGCAGCATTCTGGGCGTTGGTAACTATCTTTTCGGCCACCTGGAAGAATTCCGTCCCGCCAAGGGGGGAAAAGGAATCATAGTCAA
>JAFGXK010000327.1 GCA_016936695.1 Bacteroidales bacterium
AGCAAAACAGTTGAACCGTCAGGACCGGAAATCTGAAGGAAGTACTGTGCCAGTTTTCCTTTAATAGTTTTGAAATTCAGGAACTTGATCTTCTCACTCAGAAATGCCGATCTATTGGAGATTATTCCCAGAAAATTTGCCAGAATCCTATCATCCCATTTCAGAAATCTCAGAAAATCATTTTTCTCAATGGTAAAAAGCTCCGTGTCGGTAACCGCAATTACGTTCACCGGAAAGACCGACTCCGCGGCAAAGAGAAATGCCGCCCCTATAGATCCACGTTCCCGGACCTCTTCAATCTTAAGGACACGCCCCGAATAGTCAGTCATTTCGCCCTTGACCAATCCGCTGATAACCATTACATATGAATTCACCTGCTCGCCGCTCTGGAAAATCATTGTCCCTGCATTGAAACGTCTGATCCTGTATGGAGTAGAAGAGATAAACGACATTATCTCAGCAATATCCAGGCCCCTGAAAACAGGGGCATTCAATAGGTAGGTATAGTCCATTTTCTTTACTGTGACTGCCTGTTGTCGCAATCACTCTGTTAAGTGAGCAGAAAGCAGATCAGACAGAAATCTCCCTCAAAAATAACAATTGTAACATATGTTACAATTTTCGCAGTCGTTTATTCAACTTTTCAGATGGACAACAAATCAGCACAATACATTATAACGATCTTATTTATAACGTTTTATCCAAAGACCACATGATAATTGTCACATATTTTCGACTATCGTTAAAAATTCTTAATTTAACGATTTTGTAAAAGCTTACTGCAGGATCATAAAATCTCCGGATATGGCTGAAGAAGACTCCCGGTTCAATCCTGAAAGCAAGAGACTTTTCCTTGGATTGGACATTGGTTCTGTATCTTTAAACACCGTTATCCTCGACGGCGGATTCAATATTATTGAGGATTTTTATGATTATGTGCACGGCAGGCCATTTAATGTTCTTCGCGACAGGCTTGATGCCATTTTTAAACATTACCCGCCTGATCTCATTACCGGTACAGCGGTAACCGGTACAGGTGGCAGGCTGGCAACAAGTCTGATAGGCGGGGTATTTGTAAACGAGATCATTGCGCAGGCTACCTCTGCAGGAATTATGTATCCCGAAGCCAGGACCGTTATAGAGATCGGAGGAGAAGATTCAAAGCTTATTCTGCTGGAAAAGGATCCTGCAACCGGGCACTCAAGGCTTGTGGACTTTGAAATGAACAGCATTTGTGCAGCAGGTACGGGGTCTTTTCTTGACCAGCAGGCACGAAGGATAGGAGTCGCAATCGAAAAGGAGTTCGGAGAGATGGCATTAAGATCGGTCGATCCGCCCCGCATTGCAGGAAGATGCAGTGTGTTTGCAAAGAGCGACATGATTCATCATCAACAGATTGCCACGCCTCTTCATGATATTGTGGCAGGATTGTGCTTTGCCCTTGCCAGAAATTTCAGGAGCAATGTTGCAAAGAGCAGGGAATTCAAAAAACCTGTTATATTTTCCGGAGGAGTGGCCGCAAACACCGGCATGGTGAGAGCATTCAGGGAAATACTTTCGCTGAACGGGGATGAATTGATAATACCTGATCATCATGCCTCCATGGGAGCCATAGGAGCGGTGATACATGCCTGTTCCAACAAACTACCGATGAATCACTCCAGGGGTCTTAAGGACCTTGATGCTTATCTTGGCAGGGCAACGGGTAATTTCAGGAGCCTTCCTCCCCTTGTGGAGTCGGAGGCGGTTTATAACAAAAAAGTTCATTTCAGAAAGAACGGGACTGAGAAAATTCCTGTTTACCTGGGGGTGGATGTCGGTTCTCTGAGCACCAACGTTGTATTGATCGATCCGGATCACAGGGTGATTGCAAGGAGATACCTGCCTACTGCAGGCAAGCCGCTGGAGGCTATCCGCAGAGGCATATCAGAAATTTATGATGAAGTTGGTATTGATGTAGAAGTACTGGGTGCAGGAACAACCGGATCGGGCCGGTATCTGACAGGCGACTTCATAGGGGCTGATACAATACGCAATGAAATAACAGCTCAGGCTACCGCCGCAATTGACTATGATCCTACTGTAGACACAATATTTGAAATAGGCGGACAGGATTCAAAATATATCAGTATTGAGAACGGTGTGGTGGTCGACTTTGAGATGAACAAGGTTTGCGCTGCCGGCACCGGATCGTTTCTTGAGGAGCAGGCTGAGAAGCTGAACATAAAGATTATTGAAGAGTTTGGATCAATGGCACTTAAAGCCGAAAGCCCCGTTAAACTGGGGGACAGGTGCACCGTCTTCATGGAATCAGACCTTAACACCTGCGTGCAGAAAGGGGCAAGGAAAGACAATATGGTAGGAGGCCTGGCCTATTCGATAGTGTACAATTATCTCGAAAAAGTAGTAGGCGACCGGAGGATTGGGAACAAGATCTTTTTCCAGGGAGGTGTTACAAACAACAAGGCTGTGGTGGCGGCCTTTGAGCATGTAAAAGGCAAAAAGATAATCATACCGCCTCACTTTGATGTGACCGGCGCCATCGGGGCCGCCCTTCTTGCCCAGAAGGAGATGAAGAACGGTGACAAGTCAAAATTCAAGGGTTTTGGGATCAGTAATGTGGAATATGAAGTAAGCAGGTTCGTATGCAAGAGCTGTGCAAACAACTGTGAAATAAGGAAAGTCAAGATCGCCGGGGAAAAGAAATCACTTTTCTACGGAGGCAGGTGTGAGAAATATGAGACCGACAGCCGAAAAAAAGAACAGAACAACATACCCAACCTGTTCATTAAGCGAACCGCTTTGCTCATGGAGGGATATAAGGAAGAAAGTGGCAACGGCCCAACTATCGGGATACCAAGAGCCCTGATGGTTTTTTACCAGCAGTTCCCTTTCTGGCGAACATTTTTTGAGAAGCTGGGGTTCAGGATAATACTGTCGAAAGAGTCGGACAAACAGCTGGTTACAAAGTCGATTGAAACGATAACCACCGAAATATGCCTTCCCGTTGAGCTGATGCATGGTCATGTAATGGATCTGATCGAAAAAGGCGCTGATTACATCTTCCTTCCTTTCATTGTAAATGCAAAATTCAGGGAAGGAAACAAGACCTTCAATTGCAATTGTCCGTGGATACAAACTTATCCGTTCATGGTAAAGGCTGCTCTCAGGGGCAAGGTGGATGAATCAAAACTTCTGATCCCGACCCTGCATTTCAGGTTTTTTGAAAGGGCTCTTGTAAAGGAGATGACTCAATATTTCGGTTCCAGGTTCGGGATAGGCAGGAATGAAATCAGGAATGCTGTATATGAAGCAGACCGCGTTCAGGTAAACTTTGAAAAGAGCCTGGTTTCGTTCGGTAAGGAAGCATTAAGAAGGATCCCCGGTAACTGCCGGCCTGTTGTGTTGCTGGGCAGGCCGTATAACGGCACTGATCCTCATCTGAACCTGAATCTGATTGAGAAGCTGATAGCCCAGGACGTGATGCCCATTCCCCTTGATATGCTCGACCTGACTCCCTATAATATTTTTGCCAATTACAGGAACATGTACTGGCCAAACGGACAGAAAATTGTTGCTGCAGCCCAGCATGTTGCAAAAACAGAAGGTCTTTATGCGGTCTATATCAGTAATTTCAGATGCGGTCCTGATTCATTCATCTGGCACTATATCACGGAAGAGCTCAAGGGAAAGCCCTTCCTCCATCTTGAAGTCGACGAGCATTCGGCCGATGCAGGCATGGTAACACGGATCGAGGCATTTCTCGACAGTCTGAAAGGATCTGAACAGAATGAGAGGAAGGAAGCCATGGTTTTCAGACCAAGGTCAGGTCTTTCATCCCCTTCAAAGGACAGGGTACTGTACTTCCCTTATATGAATGACGGCGCCTACATGATTGCAGCAGCTGCCCGAAGCATAGGAGTCCCATCGGAGGTTCTTCCAAGACAGACCGAGGAAGAAATCGCAATCGGAAGAAAGTACACCTCCTCAAAAGAGTGTTTCCCGATGATCTGTACCACCGGGAGCTTTATAAAAAAACTCAGTGAGCCAGGTGCAGACCCGTCAAAAATGTGCTTTTTCATGCCCGACCACAATGGTCCCTGCCGGTTCGGCCAGTACAACCAGTTCCACAGAATACTGTTTGACCGTCTCGGTTTTGAAAAGGCTGAACTGATTACACCATCAAATGACACATCCTACGAGGATGTTGCCGGTGAACACGGACAGAAGTTCAGAATAAGGGCATGGAAGGGATTCCTCGCCGCCGACTATATCCGGAAAATACACAGGGAGATCAGACCATACGAGATAAACAGGGGTGAAACCGACAGGCTTTACGAGGATGCGATATACCGCCTGGAGAGGTGCATTGAAAAAGGATCCTCCGGACTTCACCGGGTGCTTGCGGAAATAGCCGGCGACTTTGTTGCAATTCCTGCCGACAGGAGCATAAGAAGGCCTGTCGTGGGGATAATAGGTGAGATCTTCATGCGCGACAATGCAGGATGCAATGGTAATATTTCTAACCGTCTGGAGGAACTCGGTCTTGAAGTTCTGGTCGGACCATTCTCCGAATGGATTGTCTACTCGACACACAGATTCACCCGCGACAGCAAATGGAAGAATGACAAAAAGGGAATCATAAAATCGAAGATCCAGGGTGTTGGCCAGGAAGTGATCTCGAGAATGCTGACGAGAGGTATAAAAAAATTCACCGATCACGAAAAGGATGTAACGCTTCACGACATGCTGAGACTTTCAAATAAATATGTCAGTGAATTTTACGACGGTGACCCGCCGATCGCTCTTGGGACCTCGGTGGCTCTTGCAGAAAGGGGTGTTTCAGGGATGGCGGCAATACTGCCCTTTACCTGCATGCCGGGAACCCTTGTGGCATCCCTGAGCGATTCATTCAGAAAGGATCATGACAACATTCCATTCATAAACATCGCCTACGACGGGCAGGATTCTGTATCGCTCGACACAAGGCTTCAGGCTTTTGCATTCCAGGTAAAGGAGTATGATGAATCCAGACAAACGGCAAAACAGACCGTACAAACGACTCCGGCAACGTTATAACAATGTTATAACATAAAAAACAGTCAATACTGACAGTCCGGAAACATTAAAATCAGGGAAACCGTAAAGAACTCAGCCAATGAGTTTGAAGCCCAGTGAGGAAAAAAGTGCTCTGGCCTCTTCCGTTCCGTCTCTTAATTCAATCGAGTAGCTGGGGAACTCCCGCCGGAGAGGGTAGTTTTCTCTCTCCTTTTCAAATCGTGAAGGGTCAAATCTCAGTCTGACGTCGTCTGCCATTATGTTATATGAATGGCTTATGGCTCTTCCGGCAATCTCCTCAAGGCTTTTTCCATGGCACTCGATAACAAGCATCGGGTCTGCCGGCTCAGGGACTTCTGACGGAAACCAGTCTTTGAGGGGAATATCAAAAAACCTGCAGAGTTCATTCACCACCATTGAGGTGCCGTTTGCTTTGCCATCGGCAGAATAACCCGCGATGTGAGGAGTGGCCAGAAAAGCCATGTGCATGAGAGGGATATCAATCTCAGGCTCCTTCTCCCAGACGTCAAGGACGGCTCCTGCAATACGTTCACCAGCCAGAGCTTCCTTAAGGGCATCAGGTTCAACAACCTCTCCCCTTGAGG
>JAFGXK010000328.1 GCA_016936695.1 Bacteroidales bacterium
ATATAACCCTTGGAAGGAAAAATCCCAAATATTATGAAGTGCTTGAAGGACTAACTCCCGGTGAAAAAGTAATAATATCAGGTTATGAAACCTTTGGTAAAAACGAAAAACTAGTCTTTAAAAAATCAAATTGAAATAGAAACAGCAAACAATCAATGCCATGATCAAAACCAACGAATTAACAAAGGTATTCAGAACTGAGGAAGTAGAAACCACAGCTCTGAACAAGATCAATCTCCACGTAAAGGAGGGTGAATATGTAGCAGTTATGGGTCCATCGGGATGCGGAAAGTCAACACTTCTGAATATCCTTGGCCTGCTTGACAATCCGACCTCGGGAAGTTATATTTTTAACGGGACCGAGGTGGCAAACCTCAGGGAGCGCGACAGGACGGTTTTCCGCAAAGGCAATATCGGCTTTGTCTTCCAGAGCTTCAATCTTATCGATGAGCTTAATGTATTCGAGAATGTGGAGCTTCCGCTGATCTATCTCAAGATGAAGACCAGTGAAAGGAAAAAGAAAGTGGAGGATGCTCTTGACAGGATGAAGATAACTCATCGTGCAAAACACTTTCCTCAGCAGCTTTCGGGAGGTCAGCAGCAGCGGGTGGCAATAGCCAGGGCTGTTGTAGCAAATCCCAGGCTCATACTTGCCGACGAGCCCACAGGTAACCTCGATTCAAAAAACGGTATTGAGGTAATAAACCTTCTTTCGGAACTTAATAAGGAAGGGACTACAATCATCATGGTAACCCACTCTGAAAGGGATGCCGGTTACGCGCACAGGATCGTGAACCTGTTCGACGGACAAATAGTATCCTGATTATGATAGTTGTAGGGCGTAGAATGCTACGCCTGTACAATGTACACTACGGGGTATATTTCCTGAGTTTGTTGTAGAGTGTCTGTCGCGTAATTCCCAGTATTGAAGCAGTAACACTGATGTTGTTCCCGTTCCTCCGCAGGCAATCAACAATATACTTCGACTCCATCTCCGCAAGGGTAAGCTCGCGGGGATGGATATTTTTTAGTGAAGGTCCGAATTCAAAATCGGATGGCAGCAAGACTGTTGAATCACTCATTATAACAGCTTTTTCAACAGCATGCTGAAGTTCCCTCACGTTACCCGGCCAGTTGTGATTTGCGAGTTTCTCAAGGGCATGTGTGTTAAACCGCATCGGCTCCCTGTTATATTTCTCACAGTAGATCTTCAGGAAATGAGAAGCCAGGATGGGGATATCATCAACCCTGTCGCGCAGGGGAGGCACATCAATTACTATTGTATTTATACGGTAAAGAAGGTCTTCTCTGAATTTTCCCTCTGCTACCATAGCATTAAGATCGCGGTTGGTTGCACAGATCAGGCGAATGTCAACAGGAACAGACTGATTGGAACCAACCCTCACCACCTTTCTGCTCTGAAGGGCATTAAGGAGTTTGGACTGGGAATGAAGCGGAAGGTTGCCAATCTCGTCAAGGAAAAGAGTGCCACCCGAAGCCAGTTCAAATTTTCCCTTGCGATCGTCCCTGGCATCAGTGAAAGCGCCCCTGACATGTCCGAACAGCTCACTTTCGAACAATGTTTCAGGCACCGATCCCATATCGACACTAATCATAAGCTCCCCTGCCCTGCCCGACCTGCTGTGGATCTCTGTTGCCAGCAGTTCCTTGCCAGTACCGTTCTCACCTGTTATCAGAATATTTGCATCGGTGGCAGCAACTTTCTGAACAATGTTCAGCACCTTTATCATTGTGGGCGACGCCCCGTGAACCAGTTTCTGCAGCTCCTTAACCATAAGCTCAAATATGATCGTCCAAGATAATAATTTTTGTCTATTTTTTTGACATATGCAATTTTTGATTTTTGCTGCAACATCTGTCAATCATGAACGTCTTTATAAAAACCAGGAAAAATGACAGTCAAATTAAATCCCAACGAGGTTGTTCTGAAAGCCGGAGACACGAATCAGGTCGTTGACGAGAAGACAGTTGACGGCAAGTTGATCGTTACGAACCAGCGGATATATTTCAGGACAATAACCGAAGAATCGGAGAGGTTCAATCTTGAAATAATGTTCGAAAACATTCTGGATGTTATCTTTTACAGCAAGGGGTTTTTCCTTGCCAAAGGGCTGAATATCGTCACCAGGGATGGGAAAAATTATGTTTTCCCTCTCAAGAAGAGGGACGAGATTGGACAGCTCATCAATAAAATGTACTAAAGGTAAGGGGCGTTATGATTTAGGACTCGGCATCGCTCGAGTTATGACATCGGCCCCAATCCGTCCAACACCAATCATTCATATTTCAGCGACTGGGCAGGATTTATTCTCGCTGCCTTGAGGATCCGGTAACTGATTGTTACTATAGCAACGGTCAGTGCAATTCCCAGACCTGCGAGGAAACTGAAAGCCCCGGCGTTAATCCTGTAATGGAAATTCTCCAGCCACTTATCTGCAATAAAATATATTAACGGCCATGCTATCAGGGCGGAGACAGAAACCAACAGGATAATCTCTTTGGATATCACAAAGTAAATGCCCGGAACCGACGATCCCATTGCCTTTCTGATCCCTATCTCCTTTGTCCGCTGTTCGACCGTAAAAGAAGTGAGACCGAACAATCCCAGCGCCGCGATCAGTATTGCCAGCGCCGAAAAAATAACTGCCAGCTGCGCATTCTGCTTTTCCTGCTTGTACATCTCTTCAAAATCCTCATCAACGAAATAATACTGAAGCGGATCGTTGGAGGTAAAATCCTTCCATCTCTTTTCTATTTCACTGATGGTCTGGCTGTAGTTCTGAGCTGAAAGTCTTACGCTGACATATCCCCAGTTATTGTGTTCTCCCTTGCTGAGGAAGATGTGTGGCTGAATAGGATTCCTGAGCGATTCGAAATTGAAGTTCTTTACTATGCCTATTACCTGGAGATACTGGAATTTCCCCGAATCCTGGGGGAGCAGGAACCTGGTGGTTGAGATATCGTTTATTCCGAAGTTCTTTGCAGCGCTCTCGTTAATAATGCATGCATCTTTGTCGGAAGTGAAGGAACGATCAAAATTACGTCCCGACACCAGGCTCATCTCATATGTTCCTATGAATTCAGGATCGATCCAGCTTGACTGGAGGAGATAGGATTCATCCTTTCTTCCCTCGATTCCATAACCGTTGAGGTTATTATTGCGTCCTGGCACAGCAGTTGAACTGGCAATCTCAATAACCCCGGGCAACTCCCTCACAGCTTCCTTGAATGACTCCACCCTGTTTTGAAGAGAATGCGCCATATTTATTACAAGCAGCTGTTCCTTGTTAAAGCCGACATCCTTGTTAAGCATGAAGAAAATCTGCCTGTACATTACCAGTGTCCCGGTAATAAGCAGGATTGAGATTGCAAACTGGAAGACAACAAGCACCCTTCTTATCCGTCCGTTTCGCATGCTTCCCTTCACGCTACCCTTGAGAACCTCCGAAGGATTGAATGAAGAAAGGAAGAAGGCAGGATAGCTTCCTGCAAAAATCCCGACAAGGAGAGTAAAGACAAGCAGAGCCGGAATCCTGTACCATGTGTCAAAGAGAGAAAGGCTGAGGTCTGCCCCGAGCAGATTGTTAAAATAAGGAAGTGTCACCCTTATTATTAAAAGGGCGACCAGCAATGAAACGAATGAAATAATGAATGACTCTGCAAGAAACTGAGAGATAAGCATTCCCCGGGTTGAGCCGGCCACCTTTTTGATGCCGACTTCCCTGGCTCTCCTGGTTGCCTGTGCGGTAGCAAGATTCATGAAGTTAATGGCAGCTATCACAATTATCAGGAGTGAAATGCTTCCGAATATCCAGAGATATTTGGGATCGCTTGCTGCCCTGAATTCCTGCTGGATAGAAGGATCCAGGTGAATATCCTGAAGGTTCTGAAGGAAAAACCTGTAGGTATTACCCTGGGCCAGGAAATCCTCGATTGTAACACCCATAAAGCGCTGTAATTCCGGGCCTACGTACTTCTCAAGCAAAGCCGGTATCTTGGCATCAACCGTTTCAACGCTTGTGTTGGGTTTTAAAAGCAGGTAAGTGCTGAAACTGTTGCTCATCCATACCGGGTTCTGCGATCGTGGATTTGTCATGAAGGAAGTCAGAATACTTGCCTCGAAATGTGAATTTGCAGGTACATCGGCCATAACGCCCGAAATTATGTACCTGGCAGTGTCATCTCCTATCTTGATTGCCTTGTCGATCGGATTCACATCTCCGAAAATCTTCCTGGCTGTCGATTCGGACAATACCGCCCGTCTGGGCGCATTAAGGACATTTTTGGGATCTCCCTTGAGCAGCGGAATTGAGAAGAAATTGAAAAAAGCCGAGTCGGATTCGACTACATGATCATCGACAAAAGTCAGATCATTGTATTCAACAACTGTAGGTCCCCGGCCTGTCATCCTGAGATAATCCTCCACTTCAGGGAATTCCCTCAGCATTGTGGGGCCGATCGGGGCGCATGTAAAGGCGCCGATGAATTCCTGTCCCCCCAGCTTTCCGTTCAGAACCAGCCTGAAGATCCGGTCCTTTTTCTCATTAAACTTGTCGTAGCCTGCTTCATTTATAACATATATTGCAATGAGAAGACTGCAGGCAATACCGATTGAAAGTCCAAGTATATTAATTGCAATATAGGATC
>JAFGXK010000329.1 GCA_016936695.1 Bacteroidales bacterium
GCAGGTTATCCTCCGATCCGCTTTTTCCAAGAGTATATACATGAGGATGTTCAACAAGGATAAGTGTTCCGGGCTGTTCCGGTTCATCGACGGGGGTTTTTTCCTGAAGGGCAATCTTTCTGCTGATAATCTTTCTGAAAACATTCTCCTGCAATTCCCACGCCTCCTTGTAATCCCTTGTTCCAATATCCTGATATAAAACACTATAGCTCAATTCAACTTAGATCGGTTAATTCAGTACAATATAGTTATTTTTCCTCAAGACCCATTTGTTTTTCAGAATGAAAAGAGGATCTCACCAAAGGATGGCATTCCACAAATGTAAATCCCGCGGCGAATGCCAGCTTTCTGTATTCCGCAAATTTATCCGGGCTTACAAAACTGACCGGCTCCATGTGGTTCATGGTCGGCTGAAGGTATTGCCCCACGGTAAGAATGCTGCAACCTGCATCCCTGAGGTCCCTTATCGTATCGGTTACCTCGGTTTCTGTTTCTCCGAGTCCCAACATAAAGCCCGATTTGGTTCTCACCCCGTTTCCCGAAAGGTATTTAAGGACCTTCAGGCTGGTATCATATTTTGCTTTTGTCCTGATAAGCGGAGTAAGCCTTCTTACCGTTTCAATGTTATGGGAGATAATGTCGGGTTTTGAATCAATTACATGTTTCAGGTAAGCTTCCTCCCCGTCAAAATCAGGTATAAGTGTTTCGATTGTTATTCCCGGATTTTCATGTTTTATCATCCTGACCGTTTCGGCCCAGAAAGATGAGCCCCGGTCGGGAAGGTCGTCACGGTCGACTGAGGTAATTACGCAATGTTTTAGTCTTAGCGATTTAATGCTTTTGGCAAGCCTGGCCGGTTCCTCCGGATCGGGCGGCAGCGGTTTGCCGGTCCGGGTGGCACAGAACCTGCAGGCTCTGGTGCAGATGTCGCCCAGTATCATGAAAGTTGCAGTGCCGGCATTCCAGCACTCGCCAATATTCGGGCAGTTACCGCTGGTGCAGATGGTATGGAGATGGTTAAGCTCCACTATCCTCTTCACCCTGGAATAATTTTCCCCGCTTGCCCTCTGCATCTTAAGCCATTCCGGCAATCTTCTCCCCTTTTGCATATCTGGATAATGATCGGCAAATTTACTAAAAAATAGCGCCCGGAAAACATTATGAAGTAAGTAAAACAATGATCAGAGGAGTAAACGGCATTGAGAAAACAAATAACAAAAAAAACTATATTTGTTAAGTGGCAATTTTAACGAATAAACATATAAACATATAAAAAGGCGAACATGTCAGAGAACTATTTCAGAATCAGTAAAAACTACCAGACAGTCATCGGGGATTTCCCGAAAGTCGGAATCCGGCCGGTGATTGATGCCCGTGAAAGGGGAGTACGCGAGTCGCTTGAGAAACAGACAATGGGGATGGCCAAAGCTGCCGCTACCCTGATCAGCAAGAACTTAAGGTACCCGAACGGGGAGCCTGTGGAATGTGTTATTTCCTCCACTACCATCGGCCGGGTGGCTGAGGCTGCAGCCTGTGCCGAACAATTCAGGAAGAGCGGCGTAGGTCTGACCCTTACCGTTACTCCATGCTGGTGTTACGGAAGCGAGACCATAGATGTCGATCCCATGATGCCGAAGGCCATCTGGGGATTCAACGGCACGGAGAGGCCAGGAGCAGTATACCTGGCAGCGGCTCTTGCCGGACATGCGATGAAAGGACTTCCGGCATTCGGTATTTATGGACGGGATGTGCAGGATGCAGGCGACAAGAACATTCCCGAAGATGTATCGGAAAAGATACTCCGCTTTGTAAGGTCAGCTCTGCCTGTGGCCTTCATAAAAGGAAAGTCATATCTGTCGATGGGTTCCGTTTCAATGGGAATAGCAGGTTCAATCGTAAGGGAAGATTTCTTCCAGGAGTATCTGGGGATGAGGAACGAATATGTCGACATGAGCGAATTCACCCGCCGGCTTAATGAAGAGATCTTTGACAAGGAAGAATATGCCAGGGCGCTTGCCTGGACTAAGAAATACTGCAAGGAGGGAAAGGATCTGAACGAGAAACCCTCATCGAGGAAAAGAAAGGACCATGAATGGGAGATTGTTGTCAGAATGTCTCTGATTGCCCGCGATCTCATGGTGGGAAACCCCGTGCTGAAAAAGCTTGGTTTTGGAGAGGAATCCCTTGGTCACAATGCAATACTGGCCGGATTCCAGGGTCAGCGTCAGTGGACCGATCACATGCCGAACGGGGATTTTCTTGAGGCTATCTTATGCTCTTCGTTTGACTGGAACGGAATCAGGCCTCCTTACCTTGTGGCAACAGAAAACGACGCCATGAACGGTGTACCAATGCTTTTCGGTTATCTTCTGACCAACACCGCCCAGATGTTCTCTGACATACGCACCTACTGGAGCGCCGCTGCAATTGAGAGGGTGACTGGCATGAAACCCGCCGGGCTTGCAGCAAACGGGATCATTCACCTTATAAACTCCGGCGCTTCCGCGCTCGATTTTTCAGGCAGGGAACGAAGGAAGGGAGAAGCATGCATAAAGCCCTTCTGGGAAATAACCCCGGAAGATGCAGCCGGCTGCCTTAATGCAACTCAATGGTCGCCTGCAAACACCGGATATTTCAGGGGAGGAGGCTACTCATCCCAATTCACAACAGAGGATGTGATGCCGATAACAATTTCGAGGGTTAACCTTGTCAAGGGGCTAGGTCCGGTAATGCAGTTAGCAGAGGGCTGGACGGTTGATCTTCCCGAAAAGATGAACAAGATACTCACCGACAGAACCGATCCGGGATGGCCAACAACATGGTTTGCACCAAGGCTTACCGGTAAGGGACCCTTCACCGATGTTTATTCAGTGATGGCCAACTGGGGAGCCAACCATTCAGCTTCGAGCTATGGTCATATAGGTGCTGACCTGATAGCCCTCGCTTCACTTCTGAGGATACCGGTATGCATGCACAATGTTCCTGATGAAAAGATCTTCAGGCCAAACTCATGGAATGCATTCGGCATGGATAGCGAATCATCGGATTACAGAGCCTGCGCAAGCTATGGTCCTCTTTACGGATGAGTACAAGGTTAAGACAAAAATTCTGTCAAAAGCAAAATACGGTTACAACACTGAAATATAATGGAAACATCACCTGAAGAAAGGAAACTTGAAATCGGTCCTGATGCTCTCAGAAATATGAACACAATGAGAATATGGACCACATTCCTTTCGGTACTTGGCTTCATTCTGATAGGATTATTTATTATTGCGGGAATTGCCACAGGCATGTTCCTGACAACTTTCAGCACAACAAAGGCAGCCCTGGGCATCCCCGAATCGATGGTGATCATTCTTTTATTTGTGGCCGGCGCAATTTCCCTGTTTCCGGTCGTGTTCCTTTTCCGGTTTTCGAAAAACATAAGGGATGCTGTTCAGAACAACGACCAGCAGAAGCTTGACAGGGGAATAAATAACCTTAGGAAATACTTCACATTTATAGGTATCCTGGTGATTATTGCCATCACTGTTTATGCTGTGGGGCTGATATATGCCGGAGCATCCATTTCATTTCTCAAAGGGGCCTGACCTATGGCGCGCGATACGGCAATTGTCTTTGACTGCGGTGCAACAAATGTAAGGGTGATTGCCATGGATGCGGCAGGAAGAATTATTGCGTCTGAGTCATTCCCGAATACGACGCGGCCCGATCCTTATTACCCGGCATACAGGATATGGGACACAGGGGAGATATGGAATAAGATGTGCCTTGCATCACGGAAAGTGCTGGGGATGATCAATCCCGAAAGAATTGCCGGTGCCACAGTCACTACTTTCGGAGTCGACGGGACCCTTTTCAGCAGGGACGGCAGGATGCTTTACCCGGTCATTTCATGGCAATGTGAAAGGACAAAGCAGATTATGTCCGGGATCGGCAAGTATATTCCGCAGGATGCACTTTACGGTGAGAGTGGAGTTCTTCCGTTCAGCTTCAACACCATTTACAAGCTGATATGGTTTCTGGAGACCAGGCCGGAAATCATTTCCGGCAATCACAGGTTTCTATTCATGCCCTCGATTTTCATCAGGCAGCTCACGGGTGAAATGGTGAATGACACCACTATGGCTGGTACATCGATGATGA
>JAFGXK010000330.1 GCA_016936695.1 Bacteroidales bacterium
AGCCTTCCTCCCGGCAAAAGAGCGAGGATGACCTCTCAAAGCAAAATATCATTTTCGAAAACTTTGCAGATATGCTTCCTGAAATGATATATGAAGTCGATCTTTCAGGAAATGTCATTTATGGCAACATCCAGGCGTTGAAGTTTTTCGGGTATTCAAAACAGGACCTGGCAGCCGGGATTCACATCTCAAAGGTATTCCCGGAGAATTATCCTCAAATGATAGAAAACCTCAGGAATCTTGACTCTCCCGATCAGGTTTCAAGCAATGAATACTACGCCACGAAAAAGGATGGATCACCAGTGCCTATACTGACTCATTCATTTGCCCTGTTCCATAACAACATTAAGATAGGCTACAGGGGAATTGTATCTGATATAAGCAAGCAAAAAAACTACGAGGACCAGATAAACAGGGAAAAGGCCTTTCTGGAACACCTGGTCGACTCCATTCCCGAAGCGATAGTGATAATGGACCGTGAAGGAAGGATAACCAGCATAAACAAGGAATTCACATCCATGTTTGGCTACACCACGGAAGAAGCCCTTGGCAGAAGCGTTGATGAACTGATTACCCCCGACCACCTGAAGACGGATTCAGTAACCATGGAGGATCTGGTACGCGAAAACGGAAGGATTACAAAAAACACCCTGAGGCAGGATAAATCAGGGAACCTGATACAGGTTTCGCTAATAGCGACAAATCTTTTAATAAACAGCGAAACAGCAGCCTCGCTTGGGATTTACAGGAATGTTACTCAGGAACGCAAAGTACAGACTATCCAGGAAATTCTTTACAATATTTCAACGGCCGCCCTGAACCAGATTGACATTAAGGATATTTATCCTACAATAGTGAAAGAGCTCAGCAAGATATGGGATACGAACAATTTCTTCATTGCCTTGTATGATGCCCGGACCGATACCCTGTCGATGCCTCTCTTCTCTGATGAACAGGACAAATTCGAGAATGTACCTGCACGAAAAACCATAACAAAATGGGTTATAGGACTACGGAAATCGGTTCTGCTCAAATTAAATGACCTGAAAGATCTCGAGAACTCGGGAGATATAGCACTGGTAGGAACTCCCTGCAAGGTATGGATGGGAGTACCCCTGAAAGCCGAAAGGGAGATCATAGGCGTTATGGCCCTGCAGGACTACCATGATGAGAACAAGTTCACCATGGAAGATGTCAATGTGCTTGAATTCATTGCCAATCAGATAGCTATTGCCATACAGCGCAGGACAATGATTGACAATATGATCCAGGCAAGCCGGAAAGCTGAAGAAGCCGCCCAGTCGAAACAGCAGTTCATGTCGACAATGAGTCATGAGATAAGGACACCCCTCAACGAAGTTATAGGCATAACCAACCTCCTTCTTCAGGGCAATCCACGGGAGGATCAGATGGACTTTATAAAGACACTGAGGTTTTCGGGAAATCATCTTCTGACATTGGTGAACGATGTTCTCGATTACAACAAAATGGAATCAGGGAAAATCGTCTTTGAGCAGACTCCTTTCAGCCTGAGTGATTTTATGAATGACATTTTCAGAACATATTCATTCCGGTCACGGTCAAAGAATATTGAATTTGAAATAATCAAGGAAGACAATCTTCCGAATGAAGTCATCGGAGATCCCATCCGGCTTAATCAGATCCTCTCCAACCTTCTTTCAAATGCCCTCAAATTCACCAAATCGGGATATATCCACGTTACTCTGAAGGAGATTGAAAGAAAAAACAACAAGGCCAATGTTGAATTTGTGGTTAAGGATACCGGTATGGGAATACCTGAAGATAAGCACGACATGATATTTGAAAGCTTCACCCAGGCCTCGCCGGATACTACGAGACATTTCGGGGGCACAGGTCTGGGACTGGCAATCTGTAAAAAACTCGTTGAGCTCCAGGGGGGAAGAATTGATGTGAACAGTGAGCCCGGCAAAGGTGCTTCTTTCAGGTTCGTTCTTTCATTCGGAATTCCCGAACAGGGGATCAGGTCTAAAGCTGGCGAGGCTTCGGAGACCTACATAGGGCTGGAAGGTAAGAGAATCCTCGTGGCAGAAGATAATAAGATCAACTTCTTTGTTGCCAACAAGTTTCTCTCCGGCTGGGGAGTAAGGGTTACGCATGTCGAAAACGGTCAGCTTGCCCTTGAAATGCTGGATAAAGACGATTTCGATTTAGTACTTATGGATCTGCATATGCCGGTGATGGATGGAATTGAAGCCACCCGCATGATAAGGAAATCAAGTAATCCTGATATCAGCAATATTCCCGTTGTAGCCCTAACAGCCGCCATATTGTCCGAAAACCACGATAAAATTGCCGATCTGAGTATCAATGACTACGTCCTGAAGCCCTTTAAGCCGCATGACCTGTTCGATAAGATACTTAAGAATATAAGGTAATAAGCGGTACTCGGTGTGCGGTACGCGGCAAGACTTGCAGGACTTGCAAGACTTTCACGACTTGCAGGACCCTTTATCTGATACAGTATTTACTCAGGTATTCCGCGGCCTTTTTGCTTCCCTGGCCAAAAGCTTTCCTGAAATCAAAGCAGGCATCGTCCTTTTTACCCATACTCAGCTGGGCAATTCCCTTGTTAAGCCATGCATCGGGGTTTTCCGGCTGAAGGTCGAGGGCCATGCTGTAGTCCTTCATCGCAAAATCCCACGACTTTGATACAAAATAGGAGTTGGCTCTGTCTACATAGCATTCGGCGTCGTTTGGGTGAAGCCTGAGATTCTCCGAGAAATATGTCAGCGCCTTCAGATTATCGCCTGATGCGGCTGACAGACGGCCTGCACGGCTCAGGGCTTTTTTGTCATCCGGATAAAGATCAAGGAATTTTTCCACATCCCCGAGCGCCCTGTCTGTTTCGCCCGTCTTCCTGAAACACTCAGCCCTGAGTAAAAGCACTTCTGGCTCTGCAGTACCTGCTGCAAGCAGTCTTGTATAGGTCGAAGAAGCTCCTGCCGGATTTCCCGATGCTTCCTGTGCTAAGGCAAGGAGCCTCAAGTATTTTTCATTGTCTGGTTCATCAGCAAGGAGGCCGGCAAGAGTAAGCTGCGATTCGGCATACTTCTTTTCTGAAAAGCTGATGAGCGCTCCTGCATAGGCCAGGGCATCATTCCCCGGATAGCTCCCGGAAAGTCCGGTAAACACGGTTTTGGCATCAGAAATATTTCCGGTCGTAAGATTATACTCAATTTCTGCAATTCCCTTCTCGACAGAACTGTAAATGGTTCTCCTCCAGAACTGACGCCATTCCGGCCGGTTCTCCACAAGGCTGAATGAAGGATCGAGCATGATTTCCTTTTCGCTTCTCCTGTATTCCGATTCAAGGCAAAGTTCAAGATGGTAAACGGCAGTCGCTGCATCTCCCTTAAAGGCATATATCCTTGCGAGTCCGTATTCCCCCGAGCCGGGAGAAACACTGTTTGCCGAATTGTAATCATTTATTGCCTGCGAGTAATCACCCCCGGCTGCGAAAGCCTCAGCTCTTCCAAGATAAACATCCGTTTCCCGGTAATTCTCCAGTGCTGTCGACAACAGGCTTATGGCCTGATCAGGCTTTCCTCTTTCAACAAGCGCCCTGCCTTTCATCAGAAAATCTGACTTTGTCTGTCCCTGAAGTCCGGCTGCAGTAAGGGACAACAGTATGAAAAACAATATACTCTTCATATTTAATATGACTAATTCATTAATATTCAGGCGCTGTGACCGTTGACCCGGGTTCGGTAATGACATGGACAAAGCCCGAAAGATGGAACTGCTCCAGGCCCGAGATCCTCCGTTCAAAAACGTCGCACTGATAAAAGTAAACACCCGGGGAGACAATCTTACCCTTGTAGGTGCCATCCCAGTTAAGCTTTGGTTCTTCTGTCTGAAAAATAAGAACTCCATAACGATTAAACAGCTTGAAATCAACCTTTTCAACCAGTCCGGATGTTTTAGCCTTAAGCCAGTCGTTAATGTCGTCCCCGTTTGGTGTGAATACATTCGGAATCTCGTAGAAATTGCAAGAATCGACGCATATCATAACCGACTTCAGGCTTTCGTTCCCAAGGTCATCGAATGCCGACACCGCGTAACAACCTGATACAACCTCGCCCGGATAATGCTTGTAGCTGAAAGTGTTCCTGTCGTTGATCACTGTCAGCAGCGACAGGTTCTCTTCGGTGATCATCTTATAGTATATATTGTATCCGGCAACGTCCTCAAGGCAGATTGGATCAGTTATGGTCCAGCGCACATTGTTGTAAAGGCTGTCGCACTGACTGGTAACTGTGATTACCGGCTGGCATGGCGGTTCATTGTCGACGGGTGTGGCGCAAGTTATCTGTGAAAAATTTAACAGATCCCTTGGCAGTCCGGCCGAAGTGTATCCGCCGGTCGACCTTACCCTGTAACAATACACCGTACCGTTATCCAGTCCGTTATCGGTGAATTCCAGAAGATTCGAAGTTCCTATTGAGTCATATACACTGGTAGTCCGGTTCAGCCTGAAGAAATCGTATCTCGTATTAATCCACGGAACGTTACGGCTTATTACAAAGCGAACCTTCCTGTCGCCCGGACTTGCGGTAAGAAACAGGGATGAGGCGTATCCCGGTTCTCCTATCAGGAACCTGTTACCCGGGGCATTGTTATAAAGCTCGATCCTGTAAATATAACCCCTGTCGACGGTATTGATAAGAGTATCAACAAAAGA
This sequence comes from Bacteroidales bacterium, assembly GCA_016936695.1. Lineage (GTDB taxonomy): Bacteria > Bacteroidota > Bacteroidia > Bacteroidales > VadinHA17 > LD21. Next base: position 4,724 of record JAFGXK010000330.1, read on the forward strand.
GGTCTCGTTCAGCGTGGCTGTAGAAATCGTACTGATCTGCAAGTACTCCGTCCCGGTCACTCCATCGGCCCTGGAGATAATATACTCATATGGGCCTGGTGCAGGTATGGTATCAAGCTGATCAGGTCTTCTCCACCTTACTACTATCGAGCCGTTGGTGGCCGATGTAGACCGTACGGTGACATTCGTTATCAAAGGCACTCCAGAAACCAGGGATGAGGTTATCTCATTCGAGACTTTGCTCTCCGCCCCGTTATTGAAAACAGCAGTAATTCTGTAGGAATATTCCTTGCTGAACTCAAGACCTTCCCCTTCGTTTGTATCGAGAAATGATATCGTGCCGCTTCCGGCAATGTATCCAACCCTCTCATATCCGGCCGATGCCGGAACTCCCGAAGTGCAGGTGTCGGGATCGAATGAGGATGGTCCCTCCCTCCTGTAAATATTGAAGCCCATAATGGCATTTGTCCCGTAGTCATCCCATGCAAGCCTAACAAACTTGCCCTCGGGAGAGATCTCTGTCAGAAGCGGAGGAGGCCCAAGAACTTTAACCTGAAAATTATCTATATCCGACAGATTCTGATCTTCGCTGAAGTCGTCGGCTTTAATTATTATATCGTAAGGCTGGTTCCTCACTGCTTCCATGCATGTTGCCCAGAGAAATCTTGAAGAATAGTAGCCCGCTACCGAATCGACTTTCGTAAATGTGGCAGGACATGAATTCAGATCATAAATTCCGGATGTAGAAAAAAGCTGAAGAAAATGGTTGTCAGGATCAGAGGCTGATACAAGAAAATCAATCACTGTTCCAGCCTCAACGCATCTGTCAGGGAGCGGACCTATCTCCGGCGGCTTATTGTCAGTATCGTACACGTTGATCTGAATATCCCTGACCACCACTCCGATCTTTTTGCCATAGCGCCATTCCTGTATCTCCATTGCAACATTAAAAGCCCCGGTATCCCTGGGCGTGCTCCAGATAAGGTCGCCTGTAAGGGCATCAACCCTTATGAAGTCGGTTGCAGGAGGAAGCGTATAGTTCTCTATCGGAATGCCGTCTTCGCGGGTGCAGGTTGTAATTGCATAAGATAGGCTGTCGCCGTCAGGATCATAGGCCCCCGGGTTATGGATGAAAACATATCCCCTTGCGGCCTTGTCATATGGCGGATTAAGAAGGACCGGAGTGCTGTTCCTGCCTATTGAAGGATTCACAATCAGTGTCGTGGTGAGAGAAAATACAACATTCACCGAATTGGGGATATTGAGTACATCGGCATTTCTGTTGGGATCCTGAACAACAATCTTGTATACCCCGGGACCGGGATAGGTATGATTAATCTTATAGATATTCCTTTTGTAATAGTTCGGGAGAAACAAAATGCTTACCCTGGGTGCCACTGATGTGGAATTATCGCCCCATTCTACTTCGAGCTGATCCCTGTCAGCAAAACTCAATGTGTAGGTATAGGTTGTTATGGTTATCTCGAACGAAAGATCCGACAGCTGTACATAGGTGATCTCCCCTGCCCTGTTGTGCGTTGCCCGGGCGCTGCTGAATCCAAGCAGCAGCAGGGCAACAATTATGATTGTCTTTGTTTTCAGAATCTTCACTTTGCTTAATCTCCTCTAATCCTTTAAATTATTGAATATCAAACGTCTTTTCGGTCTCCAGGGCTGTAAGTCTGGCCCCCTCTTCGAAATCATTTACCTTAACTATCAGCATGTTTGCCTGATCGCTGTAGATGGAAGTCATTATCTGGTTTTTCACTGTAATCGATCTGACCTTTGCCTCAGACCCGAATGAAAGGTTCATCCTCAATTCATTATCCGAAAGATCAATTTTCCCCAGTTCCGTTTTAACAGGAACCCCGTTAATCATGATCCTCACCTTTTCATTCACATAATCCGTTAAATACACCCTGGTGAATTCATCGCTGTCCTGAAAAACCAGCTTATCGCCTCCTCCTGCCCCGAGCCCTGAATCCAGAAGAAAATCATCGAAGTAGATTTTCAGGAATATATTGAATAATTTACCCTCAGGTTCATAATCAATACTCATCAGAGAGACATGCACCGGATGGAATACCAGCCAAATTGAAAAAATGAGCAACCTGATCATTCAAAGTAAGGGTTAGGCAAAGAACATCACCCTCAAAAATCAGACCAATAATACATCTCAGTTAGAGGCATCAACCCTGTCCTTGAGGTATCCTGCAGTTCCGACCTCGATGAAGGAAAATCCCGCGGGACCGGCGAAGTTACCTGCCAGAACAACAACAAGATCATTATCAGCAATCTCATTTATTTCAGTAAGGTCGGTGAGAGCTCTTCTAAGGAAATCATCGATCGATTTTCGTTTTTCCTGGAAGCTTGCATACACCCCGTACGAAAGTGCCAGCTGCCGCAGGGTGCTGGCAAGATAACACCGCGCCAGGATTACTTTATAACCACGGTAGGCAGCCATATCCCTGATAGTCGTCCCTTTAATTGTATCGGCAATGATCGACTTTGCGTTCACCCTGACAGACGTCTTCACAGCCACTTTTGCAAGGTAAGCTGAAATCTCCCCGTTAACTTTTGAAGCGGGAATTTCAAGAAATTTCTCCTTGTTTTCCTCCACCTCGAGTGCAACCTTGGTCATGGTTTTTACCGCCTCCACCGGAAAGTTGCCGTTTGCCGTTTCCCCGCTCAGCATCAGTGCATCGGTCTGGGAGTAAATTGCACTGGCCACGTCGCTTATTTCAGCACGTGTCGGGCGGGGGTTGCTGATCATCGAATGCAGCATCTGTGTCGCAACTATTACTGGCTTTCTCATGCTGATGCATCTTGAGATGATCATTTTCTGAATGCCAGGTATCTTTTCATAAGGTATCTCGATACCAAGATCACCCCTGGCAACCATAACCCCGTAAACCTGCTCAAGAATTTCATCGATATGGGTGACACCCTCCTCATTTTCAATCTTGGCTATGATTTTTATGGTGCTGTTGTACTCATCCAGGAGTTTCTGAACATCAATCACATCCTGTTTCGTGCGCACAAAGGAATGAGCAATGAAATCAAGATCATTCTCCACTGCCATCCTGATGAAACTCCTGTCTTTTTCGGTGAGTGAAGGGAGGCAGATCTTAACACCCGGAAGGTTTACGCTTTTTCTTGAACCCAGTATCCCTCCGTCCTCTATCACGCATTCGAGCAGGCTTCCGTTCCGCTTAACCGCTCTCAGGCTTATATCTCCGTCATCAATAAGAATTTCGCAACCTTCAGGAACTTCTGCAACAAAGTTCCTGTATGAAACATTGATAAGACTGCCGGTGGTCTTCTCACCTGGATTCCCGGCCATCATTACCTTGTCCCCTTTCCTGAGTTCAACCGGTGCATCGCTTACAGTAGTCCTTATTTCAGGGCCCTTGGTATCTATCAGTATGGCAATCTTGTCGGATACCATTCTTACATTCCGTACTATTTTAAGGGCCCCCTCAATGTCGAGATGAGCTGAGTTAATCCGGACCACATCCATACCCGCCTGATAGAGTTCGGATAAAAAATCACGATCGCATCTTTTATCCGAAATCGTTGCAACGATCTTTGTCCTTTTTTTTCTCATGCCTGCTTTTTTATTTTTTTGCTGATCTCTTTCAAGGCCTCAATGGCAAGCCTGTATCCATCGAGGCCAAGGCCGATGATACTTCCGGAGCAATACCTCCCCACAAGACTGTTATGCCTGAATTCTTCTCTTGCCGCGACGTTGGTTATATGAACCTCTATAACCGGGCTTTCCACCGAAGCCACGGCATCGGCAATCGCAACCGAAGTGTGGGTGTAACCGCCGGGATTCAGAATTATCCCGTCATAATTAAACCCCGTTTCATGGATCCTGTTGATTATTTCGCCTTCGATATTCGACTGGAAGTAATCGATCGTAAAATCAGGATAGAGTTCCCTCAGCGCGTCAAGACGCTCCCCGAAAGACTCGGTTCCGTATTTTCCGGGTTCTCTCTTTCCAAGGAGATTGAGGTTGGGCCCGTTGATTATTACTATCTTCATATCGGCAACTCAGTATTTAACAATGTGTAAAAATAACTAAAATATCGGAGGTTCAGACTTCAGCTCCTGCAATACTTTGTATTACCTTGCACTAGTAATTGATCATAAAACCGATGAGCCTCACATGGAAATCAGCAATCAGAAACTTCGAAGACTATCTCAGGCTCGAGAAATCCCTTTCGCAGAACAGCATTGAAGGATACCTGAATGATGTCCGCAAGCTTGAGGAGTTTGACAGAGAAAGCGGAAGGGAACAGGGTCCGGCATCGATCACCTACCACGATCTCAGGGAGTTTGTCAATCATGCTGGTTCAGAAGAAATGAGCGCCCGGACACAGGCAAGGCTGATCTCGGGAATAAGGGCCTTTTACCGGTTTCTGCTGATCGATGGCGAGATCAAAGATAACCCGTCCTCCCTCCTGGAGTCGCCCAGGTTGGGGCTGAAGCTTCCGGAAGTCCTTACTATTGAAGAGATTGACCGTATTGTTAATGCCATCGACCTCAGCAAGCCCGACGGCCACAGGAACAAAGCCATCATTGAAACACTTTACGGGTGTGGTCTGAGAGTTTCCGAGCTGGTAAACCTGAGGCTCACCGACATCCATTACGGGGAAGGGTTCGTAATTGTTACGGGAAAAGGCAATAAGCAAAGACTGGTTCCCGTCAGTGGGAAAGCCCTGAAGGAGATAGATCTGTACAGGATCGACAGGAACAGGCTGCCTGTTATCCACGATGAGAACGTTGTATTTCTCAACCGCAGGGGACGAAGGCTTACAAGAGCGATGATTTTCACTATAACGAGGGATCTTGCCGGGAGGGCGGGTATTCTGAAGAAGATCAGTCCGCATACCTTCCGGCACTCATTTGCAACGCACATGATCGAAGCCGGAGCCGACCTGAGAGCGGTACAGGAAATGCTTGGACATGAGTCGATAATGACTACCGAGATCTATACCCATATCGACAGAAGCTTTCTCCGCGACACCCTGATAATGTTCCATCCGAGATCATGATTTTCGCGAGCTATTCAGAAATTCAAATTTTAATATTAAATTTGCACCTTAATTTTTCCGGATCAATTAATTAAGTTCATCATAAATCAAAAAAGTATGTCGAAAGTAAAAAGAGTTTATTCCTTTGGCAATAAGACTGCAGAGGGTAAAGCAGATATGAAGAATCTACTTGGCGGCAAGGGAGCCAATCTCGCTGAGATGTGCCTCCTGGGGCTGCCCGTTCCTGCCGGTTTCACTATCACGACCGATGCCTGTAATGAATACTATTCAAATGATTGCACTCTTCCAAAAGAGCTGATGCCTGAAGTTTGGGCAGCTATGAAGCTGACCGAAAAAACTATGGGCATGAAGTACGGTGATCCGGAAAATGCATTGCTGGTTTCATGCCGCTCAGGCGCTCGCAGTTCGATGCCAGGTATGATGGATACCGTTCTAAATATCGGACTTTGCACAGCTACCATTCCGGGTTTTCTGAAAAAGACCAATAATCCCCGATTTGTATGGGATTCATACCGTCGTCTTATCATGATGTATGCCGATGTTGTAATGGAAAAAGCTGAAGGTATTGAGCCTGCAGAAGGCAAGGGAATCCGCAAGCAGCTTGACGAAATGCTTGACCAGTTCAAGAAAAGTAAAGGTTACCATTCAGATACAGACATTTCAGCCGAAGAGTTAAAGGACCTCGCCGAGAAATTCAAGAAGAAAATCAAGCAGGTACTTGGCAAACCTTTCCCGGATGATGCAAAAGAACAGCTTGAAGGAAGTATCAAGGCTGTATTCAAGAGCTGGAATGGCAAAAAAGCCGTTTCGTACCGCCGTATTGAAGGGATTCCGGATAGTTGGGGCACTGCCGTAAACGTTCAGGCAATGGTATTTGGAAACATGGGTGACTCATCAGCCACAGGTGTTGCTTTCACCCGTAATCCCGCAACCGGAGAGAACCTGTTCTATGGAGAATGGCTCGTAAATGCACAGGGCGAGGACGTAGTGGCAGGAATCCGCACTCCCAGCCCTCTCAACAACGCCACCAAGAATGAGCAGAACAAGCATCTGCACAGCATGGAAGAAGTCATGCCCAAGACATACAAGGAACTGGTTGATATCCGGAATATTCTTGAGAAGTCGTTCCACGATATGCTTGATATCGAGTTCACTATCCAGGAAAACATACTGTTCATGCTCCAGTGCCGTGTCGGAAAAAGGACAGGTACCGCAGCCGTCAATATGGCTATGGACATGATCAAGGAAAAACTCATTGATGAGAAGACTGCCGTTCTGCGTGTTGATGCATCACAGCTTGATGAGCTTCTTCACCCGATCTGTGATCCGGATGCTGAGAAGAAAGTTAAGCCTATAGCGAAAGGTCTTCCTGCAGGACCAGGTGCTGCAGTTGGAAAAATTGTCTTCACAGCCGAGGATGCAGTTGCATGGACCCGTAAGGGCCACGACGTTATCATGGTCCGTGAAGAAACCAACCCCGAAGACGTTGAAGGAATGAGAGCCGCAGTAGGTATACTTACCGCACGCGGAGGAATGACTTCACATGCTGCACTCGTTGCCCGCGGATGGGGAAAATGCTGTGTTGTAGGAGCAGGAGCACTTCATGTGGAAGCTGGCAGCAAGAAGATAAAAGTTGCCGGAACTGATATAGTTCTCAAGGAAGGTGATGTTATTACAATCAACGGAACAAAGGGAAATGTTTACCCGGGCAGCATCAAACTTATGGATGCTACAGAGAATCCCCATTTCCAGGCTTTCATGAAGATCGTCGACAAATTCCGCAAAATGGGAGTCCGCACCAATGCTGACACCGCCGAGGATGCAAAAGTTGCACATGATTTCGGTGCTGAAGGTATCGGACTGTTCCGTGTTGAGCATATGTTCTATGGCAAGGGTTCGGAACAGCCTCTGTTCCTCCTTCGCAAGATGATCCTCAGCTCAACCGAAGCCGAGCGTCGCAAGGCTCTTGGAGAACTCTCCAAATATGTGAAGAAGGATATGAAAGCCACCCTCGCAGCCATGGATGGTATGCCGGTGACTTTCAGGCTCATCGACCCCCCGCTTCATGAGTTTGTTCCGCAGTCAGCT
>JAFGXK010000331.1 GCA_016936695.1 Bacteroidales bacterium
ATCTGCCGGAAATTCCTTTATCACCTGGTTCCGTTCCGCCGTCTCCCCTCTCAATATCCTGAGGGTGTTCTCCCTTAAACCGGCCGGATCGGATGGAGTGCAGTCGGAAATATTGCCCAGAGTCTTGCAAATGAACAATTCGGGGTAATGAAGAAAGAGGGCTGTCATCTCATCGGTAGCTTCAAAAGCAAACCTGTGGCTGCCGGCCGAACCGGTAAATGAGCTTATGACCCTGGCATACCCGGAGTTGATACCCTTTACAGATTCAAGAAGTTTATTGTCCCAGAATAATGCGTCGTCCAGGGTATATTTTCTTACTATCTTCACGGGTATCTCCTGTTTAAGCATTGATATGGATGATTTTACATCAATGTTGTAATTGAACCCTGCCTTGTCGTCCACGCCGTCGGCACTCCAGATGAAATCCTTTACCTGAGTGCTGAATTCAGGGATGCTTCTGAGTGAATTTAATGCGGTCGACATACTTCCAAGGCAAATAAAGCTTATACTGGTCTTTTCGGCGGTTATCATTTCCTTTATTACATCGGCGAAGTCCGGGGCGGAAGAGGCATCAATTCCTTTCTCGCTTCCCCAGACGGCAGCCAGGGCAACCTGAAATTCGGGTGACCTGAAGCTGCCCAGCCGGTTGATCCCTACGGGAATACCCTCATGATGAAACGAGTTGAGCAGACTTTTAACTTTCACATATGCCATATCGGCAGTGAGGGCTCCGGGTGAAACGGTTATCGCAAGCAGCCTTACATCGGGTGAAGCCAGCAGCATGGCAAGGGTTCTCATGTCATCGATTCCCCCGTCGGTGTCGGCAATCACGTAATGGGATGGTTTCCATGGATGTCCGCTACCTGCAAGCGAAAGCAGGATACATGCGGATATTAATATAAGAAGTCGTTTCATTATCGGGAATTTATCACTGCAAATGTAATGAATTGATTTTACAGGTTACTCCCTTTCTTCTTTCCCCAAGGGGGAAATGAATCCTCCATTGAAGGCTCCTGCACTCATTGAAGATATTATAATGAGATTTTTATCGGAATCCTGCGAAGGGGGAAAGCCTCTGCTTCTACTGTTTTTCTTTTAGAATATGTTGGAATCGTGATTTCTTCCCTCCTTTGGCAGAAGGTTCCAGGCCCCTTCCCCTTTGGGGGAAGGCTGGGGAAGGGGGTAAGAACAGAGGGAATCGGAAGGCTGGCAAGGAGGCCATTTTAAAATCATTAAGCACCCCGTTCGGGGATATTGATAATTTTTTTATCTTGGAAACCTCATTTTATACAATATGAAGAAATTCCTGTTATGGTTCACTCCCGGCCTGCTGGTGGGCATGATAATTATACTTGGTGCCGGCAAGGTGCTTGACCACACGTCGACGAATGAGTACTGCCAGTCGTGTCATATTCACCCGGCGGCTGACATGAGCTGGAAGAGTTCGGTTCATTATGAGACGAACAGCGGATACCGTGTTGCCTGTGTAGAATGCCATCTCCCACCCAAGGGGGAGGGCTATCTCTGGGCCAAAGGAACTACCGGGCTTCGCGACCTCTGGAGTTTCTATACAAAAGATTCGGCATCCTTCGACTGGAATGAGAGGGGAAGGCTGGAAATTGCACGCGGACATGTCTATAACAGCAGTTGCCTCAAGTGCCACGAGAATCTCTTTCCTCCGGAACTTACCAAGGAAGGGGAGGATGCACACCTTTATTATACACAGCAGGAAGAGAGTCCCGATCTTCACTGCATCAACTGTCATCTCAATGCAGGACATTACATAGAGGGTTACACCCATGGAAGCAACACCACCTTCGGAAGCGTCTCATCAGCCCCGAAGGAGATCTTCACTGAACCGGCAGTTGTAACCGGATTAACCAGTTTTACCGAGAGGATTCCGGGATCACCTATCTCTTTCAACATGGTTGCGATCCCCGGAGGTACATTCAGGTTGGGCAGCCCGGAAGATGAACCCTACAGGAGGCCCGACGAAGGACCGGTAAGGGAGGTGGAACTAAGTCCCTTCTTTATGGCTGAGATTGAGGTTACCTGGGATGAGTATCTGGCCTTTTATGCCCAGACCTCGGCAGAGGGTCGTTCGACCGATACTGAAGGACTGAGGAGCGGTATGTCATCGGATGATGCAGATGTGGATGCCATATCGGGAGCTACTCCGCCCTATGGCCAGCCTGATCAGGGCTGGGGTTTGGGACAGAGGCCTGCAATATCGTTCACTCATCATGCTGCCGAAACATACTGCAAATGGTTATCGCAGGTAACGGGCAAGACTTACCGCCTGCCTACCGAAGCCGAGTGGGAATATGCCTGCCGTGCCGGTAACCAGGGACCATATTTCTTTGAAGGCGATCCGAAGAAGTTTGAAAAGACAGGATTGAGGGCCAGACTATCCAAAAATGATACTACGGTCATTAATACCTATGTTATATATAAGGAGAACAGCCCCTCAAAGACTCAGACCCCCGATTTAGTAAAGCCCAATCCCTTCGGGCTGAAGAACATGCTTGGAAACGTTGCCGAGTTCTGCTCAGACTGGTATCAGCCTGATGCTTATAGTCAGTATCCGGCCGGTGTTCTCAAGGATCCCAAAGGACCTGAAACAGGAGAGGAACATGTTGTAAGGGGAGGCTCTTTTCTGAACGCGGCAGGGCTGCTCAGAAATGCTGCCCGGGACTATACCAGGACAGAGGCATGGCTCAGGACCGACCCCCAGATTCCAAAAAGTATATGGTGGTACTCCGACTGTTTCAATGTAGGATTCAGAGTCGTTTGCGAATTTGATGAGAGGACCGGAAATCTTACTGCTTCAGAATGAGGATTTAACGCCTTTTAACATTTCAGAGAAAATAAAATTGTCAAAACAAACTTGCATTTGAAAAACAAGTTATTTAAATTGCAATGTTTTTAACATTTTTTAAGAACACTGGCCCGACCGACCTAAAACCATAATTTTGTCTGAGATCATAAATAAAAATCAAAGGAAGAAAAAGCAGAATAATGAGTGTAATATTTACACTTAATGCATTTAATTTATTGTTTATTAACATTTTAACTCATAATAAAGGAATAACGGCAAGCGACAGAGCAAAATGAAATTAAACCGGATATTAACCGGATTCCAGTTGTGGAACTATGATAAAAGCAACCAATAACCGTCAGAATGCATCTATATAAAAATAGCCGGCAATCCTCTTTCGCTAAAGCTTCAGAGGGCAAAGCCAGAAACCAGTAACCAGTAACCAGTAACCAGAAACCCGCTAACCAGTAACCAGAAACCAGAAACCCGCCTCCGCTACCACCTTCACTACGTTTCGGTGGTCGAAGAAAGCTATGGCGGGCAAAGCCAGCAACCAATTGAGCAATCCTAATATCTATCTTTTATTAACTAACTAACTAACAGTGTAACAGTATGAAAAAAACTCCCAACTGCTTTTGGTCCCAAAGGCCAGATGTAAGTTTTCGCAGGTTACTTCTGCCTGTGAAAATTGTGGTATTTCTTTTGTTCTGCGGACTGGCGATGCCTGCTTATTCGCTGGCAGCAGATGATCCGCAACAGGTAACCGTGTCAGGTACCGTAACCGATGCCGCAACCGGCGATGCAATGCCGGGCGTAAACATTCAGGTTAAGGGAACCAGCCAGGGTGCCATTACAGACATTGCCGGAAAATATTCCATTGCAAATGTCGACAGGTCTGCAACCCTTGTCTTTTCTTTCATTGGCTACGTCAGCCAGGAAGTGGCAATTGGAAGCAGGACTGTTGTTGACATGGTGCTTGCCCAGGAGGTGACTGACCTTGACGAGGTTGTTGTTGTGGGATATACCACCCAGAAACGTGCAAACGTTGTCGGTTCCGTTACCTCTCTTTCAGGAGAAGGGTTGGCACAGATTCCTGCTGCCAACATAAACAACGCCATATCCGGACGTCTTCCTGGCACAACAATTATTCAGGGCAGCGGTGAACCGGGTCAGCAGACTCCCAGGATCCGGGTTCGCGGACGTACAAACCTTGGTTCAACCGAATCTCCTCTGGTCATTATCGATGGTGTCCAGGGACGTTCGATGGATGAGCTTGACCCTGCCGACATAGAAAGCCTCTCAGTTCTTAAAGATGCTTCGGCAGCAATTTATGGAGCACAGGCAGCAAACGGTGTTATCCTTATAACAACGAAAAAAGGTCAGGAAGGCAGACCCAGGCTTAATTATCAGTTCTATCAGGGCTTCATGACACCAACCATTATTCCTGATGTAACCAATGCTGCTGAATATGCCACCATGCTTTCCGAGTATCAGGTAGCTAACGGTAAAAACCGCAGGTATAGTGATGAGGATATCGCCCTTTTTGCTTCGGGTGAAGATCCATGGGAACATCCCGACACCGACTGGTATGGTGACCTGATCGAGAAATGGACCGGAACAAGCAAGCACAATCTATCAATTGATGGCGGAAACAGGGGTATGAACTACTATGTTTCGCTTGGCTACAAAACAGATGATGCTATCTACAAGGCTTCATCCACAAAATACAAGCAATACAACATCCGTACAAAGGTTGAGATGCCTATTACCGACTGGTTAAAAACAGGGCTTGATGTTGCCGGATTCATGGTAAACAAACTTTATCCGTATAAATCAGCCAATTCAATTGTAGGGCAGTCAACACGTCTTGTTCCTACCAACTGGTCATTCTGGCCCACAGGCGAACCCGGCCCCGACATTGAGTATGGTGACAACCCCGTGGAGACAGCAACTTTCTCGGCAGGAAAGAACGACCAGAAAACCTACAGGCTCCTGAACACCCTGAGCACAACAGTTACGGTACCTTTCGTGAAAGGGCTCTCTTTGAACGGCTCATTCAGTTTTGACCTGACCAACTATTATGCCAAGGCATTCTATCAGCCATGGGTGCTGTATTATCCGCAATGGGACAATGCCGTACGCGACTCCAGGGGATTTATTACAAGCATGCCGCTTACTCCGACTTTGAGGGGTCTTTCTTCACCCCAGAATAATGAAACCTATTCCAGAACCATAAACCAGACAGGAAACTTCAATGCAATGTTTCAGAGACAGTTTGGCAGTCATAACATTATGCTGTATGGAGGTTATGAGCAGTATACAAGTGATTACAACCAGTTGTACGGCTTCAGGCAGTATTATATTTCGTCCCTTATCCAGACCATGAATGCTGGAGCTAACCAGGATAAAAATACCACAGGATACAGCACTATTTATGCACGGAAATCATTGATAGGAAGGGCGACGTATGATTACAAGGGCAAATACCTTGCTGAGATAGTCTTCCGCCGTGATGGTTCGCTTAAGTTCCCCGAAGACGGACGTTGGGGCAACTTCCCGGGATTCCTGGTCGGGTGGAGAGCATCTGAGGAGGATTTCTGGAAGAACAACCTTGGATTCATCAATTACTTCAAGCTTAGGGGATCGTATGGAAAGATGGGGATGGACCCCGGAGATCCTTTCCAGTACATGAACAAGTATGGACTCAACAGCGGTATGGTCTTTGGAACTGGAAGCTCAATTGAAACCGTCGTTGGTTATCCTTCAGTTGCAAACCCGAATATAACATGGGAAACACAGACCACACAGAATATAGGGTTCGACTCAAAATGGTTCAACGATCTCATAACTTTTAATCTGGATCTGTTTTATAATAAAAGGGAGGATATTCTGACAGCAAGGGATGCATCAGTACCTAACTTTACAGGTCTTACTCTTCCGAGCGAAAACATTGGCCAGGTCGACAACAAGGGTTTTGAAATTGAAGCTGGTTTCCACAAGAATCTGTCTTCTGACCTGAGACTTGACATCACAGGTAACTACAGCTTTGCCAGGAACAAGATCGTCTTCTACGATGAGCCTGCAAGGGTAGTTCCGTGGCAGGTACGTACCGGACATCCTTACGGAGCAACATTGATGTACAACGCAATCGGTATTTTTGCCGACGAGGCAGCTCTCGAATATCCTCACTGGGCAAACGCTGAGCCGGGTGACGTGATCTTCGAAGATGTATCGGGCGATGGCAAGATCACGGGCGATGACAGGATCCTGATTGATGAAACCGATGCTCCTGAAGTATTCTACGGAATTACAGTGGAGGCAACCTGGAAGGATTTCTCACTTCAGGCACAGATCCAGGGACAGGGCAAATACCTCAGAAGGAATTACTATGACAACAGAAGGGGTGAAGCCGGTAACTATTTCCAGTGGACCTACGACAACAGGTGGACGCCTACAAATACCAATACAAATATTGCCAGGGCATACAACAGGGGGGATTACTACTGGAATATCGATAGCAACCCAAGCACCTACTGGTATGACAACACCGCATACTGTCGTCTGAAGAACGTGGTTCTGACATACACCATTCCTCAGAATCTGTACAGGGGCCTTGGTATTTCAAGGGCCAACGTCTATGTATCGGGTAACAACGTAGCTCTCCTCTGGACCGGAACGAAGAAATTTGACCCGGAAGGTACAAGCGGCGGCGGAGCTTATCCAATCCTTAAGACATATGCCATAGGAGCGAACATTACGTTTTAACTGATTGAAAAACATTTAAACTGTAGAATATGAAAAAAGTACTTTATTATATAGTAGTTCTGGCGATACTGATACTGCCGTTCACGTCATGCGATGACGTGCTCGACAAGCAATCGGTTGATTCTTTTAACGAACAGGTTGTTTTCTCAGACATTAACGTGGTAAAAGCCTACGTTGGCAGAGTCTACGACAGGTTGGGAGGCAATACCAATGCCGGAATCCTGGGGATGAGGGAAGACCTTTTGTCTTCAGCGACCGATCAGACTCTCTGTATCCACAGGCCCTCCAACTATGTCAACCTGAAGGGCACGCAGAGTCCTGACCAGCTGGGATTCTTCGTCAATAATAATTATGGAGGTTATCTCAGGTGGATATACCTTTATGAAAACATACAGAACATCAATACTATACTTGCCAATATTGACAATGTTCCGCTGACCGCTGGTCAGGATGAACTAGCCAAACGTCTTAAAGGTGAGTGCTACTACCTGAGGGCATATGAGTATGCCACTCTGCTGATGCTTCATGGAGGTGTCATTCTTACTTCAACTCCCTTCGAACTTGGCGGTGATTTCACCACAGTGAACAGATCATCAATTGCCCAGACTCTCGACTTTGTCCTTGCTGATATTCAGTCTGCAATTGATATCCTGAAGGATTATCCCACCATTGAGCAGGGCAGGGCCAACATGGGAGCTGCTGCAGCCCTTAAATCAAGAGTATTGTTATTCTGCGCCAGCGATCTGACCAACGGCGGATTCGAGGCTTCAAACACTCTGGTCTCATTCCCGGCAGGAAGCCAGACATCACTTTTGCAGCAGGCAAGGGATGCAGCCAAGGATATCATGGATGGTGATTACGGTGCCTATTCGCTGGTTGGCACCACTGACGATCCCGCATTACCGCTTACTGATGCACAGGTACAGGCTTATTCGGACAATTACTTTAATATCTTCGCTCAGAAAGGTAAATGGAACAGTGAGACTATCTGGGCCATCCAGACAGCCCTTACAGGTGGCAATTACATTACCACAAACAGGTGGAACGGTCCCTGCGGTTATCACAACTGGGGCAACAACAATCCGACTGAACCTGCTGTAAGAAGCTTTGAAATGGCTGACGGGACACCCTTCGAATGGGATAATGGAGATGGCATATATCTTCGTAAGGCAACTGCTGCCGAGTTGGCCGCTGATCCATTATTGAGTCCCTATAACGGTCGCGAACCCCGCTTCTATGCAATTGTTTTCTATCACGGCGCTCCATGGCAGGCACGTCCTTCGGATGCTGCAGCATTTGATCCTTTTAATAAAGTGCAGAGCGGTTCTTTCTACAACCTTGACGGTTCTTTGAAAATTGCCGGGGTTGATACGCGCCAGGGACTTATCGAGGCATGGAACGGTACAAAAACCGGATATTACCTCAAAAAACTGATGGATCCGGCAACACAGGGCCAGTACTTCAACAATACAAACCATTGGGTTGAATTCCGTTATGCAGAGACCCTGCTTAACTATGCCGAAGCTTGTATTGAGCTCGGCGGAGCTGACCTTCAACCCGGTCTTGATGCTCTAAACATGGTTAGAAACCGTGCCGGTCTGCCCGACAGGGTAACCACCGATCAGGAACAGGCCAGGGAGTGGCTGCGTCATGAGAGAGCCATCGAGTTCTTCGCTGAAGGACACCGCTACTGGGATCTTCGCCGCTGGATGGAGTTCGGAAACGTAGTTGAGGATGTATACGAGATGAAGGTAAAGGAATACACCAACGGAGACTTTGAATGGGTCTATGCTGCTGATGTTGCAGGTGACAATTTTGCCAGGGCTGATGCAAGAGAATGGGCAGGCGATCATTTCTACTGGCTGCCGATACCTCGCGACGAGATGAACAAAGCTCCTCAGCTCACTCAGAATCCGGGCTATGGTGAGTAATTGAAAATGTATTAGGATTTAATACCCGAAAGGGAAATATGAAGAGCCGGCCGTGAGGCCGGCTTTTTTATGCGCAGGCTTTGCGAAGGCTTGGCAGAGGGCACAGGGCACAGGGCACAGGGCAAGACTCAAGACGCACGCCTTGACGCCCTCCCGCCTCATGCCTTCTTCTTCCGTCTTCGGTCTTCTGTCTTCCGTCTTTCCTAATGATAAAACGCATAATACCAGAACGTATCACCGAACCTCTGCCTGAGGGCCGGTTGGGCTGTCTTCAGGTTATTACCGTATGAGTTGAAGGTCTGAAGGAATTGTGTGAACCGCGCTTCTGTCTGCGGATCGATCCTGAGACTGCCCACGCCGGAAAGTGATAATCCCGACATTCTGCTGACAAGCGCTGCCTCCTGGATGTGAACAGGTATATTTTTATATCCCAATCTTTCCAAACTCTCCAGTCCTGCTGCAATTCCTTCATAGTTCTCGGTGAGCATATGGAAAGCCATCCGGTAATCATAAAGCTTCCGGTTGAAAGTATCAGCCTCAAAGGCCAATTCTATATTGGCATAAGGATTATCCGTAATTGAGAAAAAGTCTTGTTCTATTTTCTCATTTCGCTTTACTCCAATCTCCGGATGACCTGCAATAAGAGTGGTATCAGTCAGAAGCATAAGATACTCTTTCGCCTCTTTCCTGTATGCGAATGTGCGGCAGAGCATCGATACGTATTTTGAAGCCATCGTGTAGTTGCCATTTATTATTTCGCTCTTGATAAGGATTTTAAGATCCCCGGGAGCTATTCCTTTCATCACCATGTTCTCGAAAGCCCATCGCTCGGCTTCATTTATCATTCCGGTAGTATAATAAAAATAAGCACCGCGACGAAGGACCTCGCCGTACATCTCCCATTTCAGAAAGAGTGACTGACCGTCGGGACTCTGAGGGTAATGGAAAAGTTTTTCGTTCAGGTTCCCTGTTTCACAGAGTGCAATATTGTTGAGGTAAATAGTCAGCCGGTTTGTTGATGGATGCTTGTCGGTAAAACTTATCAGTTCCCTGTATTTCTCCTGTGAGAAAAGCTTTTCCGCCTTAAAGTATTCATCGTACACCCTGTTGTAGCGCAGAACCGCCGGGATGCCAACAAGAAAAACTGCGGCAATTGAAAGAATTATCATTTTACGCGGTTCAAGCCGGCGCATAAACAGAGGTAATTTGATTATAATTCCTGCAAGTACAGGAAGCAGAATGACAAATCCGGCAGCGACGGCAAACAGTACTTTTTGTGCTCCGACTCCTTCGGGTGAAAGAGGATAGGTGGCAAGACTTAAAAAAGGAAAAAACAGAAAAAATTCTTCCAGTAACCAGATCAGAATAAGGATGACGGCAAACAGTGTAAGAATTTTGGACCACTCCTGTTTCAGCGATTTCCTTAACAGGTAAAGGGAATACATCAGGGCAAAGATCCACGCAAAGCCTCCGGTAAGAAGGTACCAGAAAGGAAAAAGGATTACGGGCAGGAAACCCTTCAGGTATTTCACTGAAACATAAAACAGGATAAGCTGCAGAAGGATTCCCAGATTGTTATAAACCAGATACTGGTAATTTCCCTGCAGGATAAAAAACAGCGTTCCAGCAATCAGGGGCAGAAGAATGGATGATCTTCCGGACAAAAGAGTGATTATCCTGGAAGTCATTAATATAAGCAGGAAGATTATCAGTGAGATAAAAAATCCGCCCGCTGCGGGGTAATAACAGAAAGTTGTAAGTAAGCGGCCGAGATAAACCAGGAGGGAACCGGGTTGTCTGATAGTATCGTTCAGGTAGTCGCGGGAAAAAATAAAAAGTGATTGTTTTTCCTGAAAGAAACCGATATAGTCGGCAAGAAATGCAAAGAACACGAATGAGCCCAGGAAGAATATATGAAAAGGCAGAAGACCGGCCAGGATTTCATTCTTTTTACCGGTCTGATTTGTTGAAACTGTTTTCATTATAATGTTGGTTGCCTGACTGGTTAAAGCATTTTTGCCCTTAATTCCTATCCTGGTTTCAGTCCCCGGCCCATTTAGCCTGCAAAGCTTTACTCCTGGCGCTCTTAAGGATTTTCCCGGGATTCACATCCACTTCGAATGTTGAAAACTCAGGCAAGTTGAAGCTTTTCAGAAAACGATCGTAGAATGCGGGGTCCTTTTGCGGCATAATGAACGGCTTTGAGGAGTTCCCGTTGCTGTCGATATGGGAAATGAAAAACCTGGCTGTCAGACCGTCGGTCCTTTTGCTGCTGAAGGCAAGCCAGCGGCCGTTTGAAGACCAGGAGTGGTAACTGTCGGTAAAGTCGCTGTTAAGTACCATGTTTGTTGCCGTCATTGTTCGCAGGTCGATTGATACCAGATCGGCTTCCTTGTGCCAGATAGGAAAACAGCCGTAATCGTGAAGCGTTATAACAATGTTATAACCCTCGGGGGAGATCCTTGGAAATGAAACGCTTTTGCCAATCGCAGATGCTTTGTAAATTAATTCGACCGGACCTGTAAGTCTTGCTGCCTGGTCGAAGGGTACCCTGCACAGGTCATAACGGACGCTGTCGTAATGGAACACCTCGCCCACCGCTGGCGCCCGGCAGAAATACAGATAATTGCCATCGGGTGACCATTCGGGATAGGTGTCCATATACTTCTCCTTTTCGGGCAGACTGAGCTCCATAATTTCGTTCTTTTCAATATCATACAGAACCAGTGAAGATTCCAGATCGCTGACTTCCACCTTTTTATTGAGTGCCGAGTGGAACTGCTGCACTATCTTGTTTGAAGAGAAGGCTACGTATTTTCCCGACGGATGCCAGCGGGGATAGACTGCTCCGTTCTTTAACTCTTCGGGTTTTAGGTTAACCTTAAGGAAATTGCCGTCGTTGTAGAAATAAGTACCTCCGAGGCTGCCTCTCATGTGGACCATGAAGCTTTCGGTGTTTCCTGTGTTGTTGTATGAATGGCAGTTGAGACAGTTCTCCTCGACCAGGCTGTTCTCGATTATCGACCTTTCGCTGAAGCTCTCCAGGTTTCGTTGCTTGATGAATATCTCCTTCCAGCTTTCATAACCGGGATAGAGAAGCCTGTAGGTAATGAACGGATCGATGGGTTCGGCTGCTATGGTGTTGGTTATGGTTCTGAATTTCGTCCAGCCTTCGGGGCCCCTGGCGAACAGAGCGATCTTAAGTTCACCGCCCTTGTTTTCTTCAAGAAGCCTGCTCCAAAGCCGGGCAGGGATTGTTATGTTACCGTTCCTGCTGCGTACTTCGATGGCTTTCCCGTTTGCAGATTGAAACCTGGCAAAAAATGCCGATCCTTCATTTTCAATCCTGAAGTTCATCGGTGCTATGTTGTATGGTATTACGGTGCCCGAATAATCGGGATTGAGTGATGGAGGTTCATCTGTAACGACAGCCTTTTTCCCGGGGTCTCCTGTGCAGGAGAAGAGAATCAGTAAGGCGATGAGGAATGAAAAAATATATGATGGAAGCAACCTCATACTTTCACAATGGCTTTAATGAGAGTTAACAAATGTAAGAATAAAAAACATAATTGCGCCCCTTCCCGGAGCCGGTGAATATTCATCATCATGAGAAGGACTGAGGCCTGAAATAGTTTAGGAATGGGCGCAACTCATCCAATGCGTGCATTTCTACGGATGTAGCCTGTCTTATTGTTAAAAAACCTTAAATTCAAATGAATCTTTGGTTTTTAAAATCCCTATATTTACATTTGATTGTAATCACTATCGTTGAAAACCAGGTATATTAAGTTCTTATAACCTAATCTGATTAAATATGAAAAAATCGAGTATCTCAAGACGTAATTTTCTTGGCAAGGCAGCTACAGTTGGGGTGGCAGGTATTGTCGTTCCGACGATAATAACAAGCTGTGCCCGCGAAAAGAAGAAAGTTGTTGAAGTGCCTGCATTTCTCGACCAGGCTCCCGATGGACCTGTTCTCAAGGCGGGTATTATCGGTTGCGGCGGCCGCGGAACTGGAGCAGCCATCAACTTCCTTAATGCCGGCCCCAATCTTCAGGTCACAGCCCTTGGCGACACATTCCAGGACCGTGTTGACAACTGCAAGGCGAGAATCCTAAAGGAGAAGAATCAGGAAGTTCCTGCTGAGAACTGCTTTGTTGGATTCGATGCTTATCAGAAGGTAATTGATTCAGGAGTTGACATTGTAATTTTGGCAACCCCTCCGTTCTTCCGTCCCGAGCATCTGGCAGCTGCAGTAGCAGCCAAGAAGCACATTTTTGCGGAGAAGCCTGTAGCTGTTGATCCCACGGGAGCAAGGTCAGTAATGGCAACCGCAAAGAAAGCTGAAGGTTTGGGTTTAAGCATAGCAACAGGAACCCAGCGTCGTCACCAGCGCGACTATGTTGCCAACTGGCAGCAGGTACAGCAGGGTCTGATCGGTGACCTGACCGGCGGCAATGTATGGTGGAACGGCGGAAAACTCTGGCATCGCGATAATGATCCGTCATGGAGCGAAATGGAGTGGATGATCCGCGACTGGGTCAACTGGACATGGCTCTCGGGCGATCACATCGTCGAACAGCACGTTCACAACCTCGACGTTGCCCACTGGTTCTTCGGAGCCTACCCGGTCAAGGCAGTCGGAATGGGCTCACGCCTCCGCAGGGTGACAGGCGACCAGTATGACAACTTCAGCATTGATTATGTGATGGAGAACGGTCTTCATCTCCACAGTATGTGCCGCCAGATTAACGGCTGTGCAAATAATGTATCCGAAAGGCTTCAGGGAACAAAGGGTTCGACCAACTGTCAGAACACGATTCTCGACCTTGCAGGAGCAGAACTCTGGAAATACGGATATCCGCTTGATGCCGACGGCAAGCCAACTAATCGCGTAAGCGTCGATCCTTATGTGCAGGAGCACATCGATCTCGTCACAGCAATACGTACCGGTAAGGTATTCAATGAACTTGAGACCACAGCCATCTCGACAATGGTTGGTATCATGGGAAGGATTTCAGCTTATACCGGAAAAGAGACCACTTATGAGGAAATGATGAACTCCGACCTTAAACTTGGTCCGGCTGTATTTGCATTTGGTCCGGTTGATATTCCCAAGGAAGTTCCGATTGCAGGAGAGCCGTTTGTTCCTCCTACACCCGAACAGCTGGCAGAACAGGCCAAGAGACAAGCTGAAAGAGCTGCCCAGAGAGCTGCGCAAACCCAAAATTAAAGAACGGTTTTATGAATAACTCGAGAAGAGATTTTATAAAAAAAGCAACAACAGGTGCTGCATTTCTGGCAGCACCTGCCATTTTAGGATCTGCCAGAGCCTCCGGTCAAACAAAGGCGGCAGATGCCGTTACACCCTTTAAGCTGAAATATGCCCCGGGTCTGGGAATGTTCCGGCAGCATGCTGGCCAGGATCCCATCGACAACATCAAGTTTATTCATGATCAGGGATTCAGGGCTGTATTCGACAATAATATAATGAGAAAGGAACCAGCAGTTCAGGAGAAGATCATGAGTGAACTGAACCGCCTGGGAATGGATTTCGGTCCCTATGTGCTCAGGGCTGATTCCGGCAAGCAGGATTTTGTCCTTAACACCCAGGAGGTTCGCGACATGCTGATCGCCCAGATGAAAGAGGGAGCAGAATTCTCAAAAAGGACCGGCGCCAAACAGGCACTGATCGTCCTCGGCAGATATGATATGAAACTCCATATGGATTACCAGACAGCCAATGCAATCGACAACCTGAGGTATTGCTGCGACATTATGGAACCGGCAGGAGTGACATTAGTTCTTGAACCGCTCAACCATCACACAAATCACCCGGGGTTATTCCTCAAGGGAATTCCTCAGTCATATGCCATTTGCAGGGCGGTAAACAGGGTATCATGCAAAACTCTGGATGACCTTTATCATCAGCAGATCAGTGAGGGTAACCTCATCCCTAACCTTGAGATGGCCTGGAGTGAGATTGCTGCAATCCACCTTGGCGATAATCCGGGAAGGAATGAGCCTACCACCGGTGAGATCAATTACAAGAATATATTCAAATATCTGTACAACAAGAAGTATGACGGCACACTGTGCATGGAGCACGGGATAAGCCAGAGAGGGACCAAGGAGGGCGAAGCCCGGGTCATCCAGGCTTACCGCGAATGCGATAGTTTTGAAGTGTAAAATACTTAAAGAGGCTGTGAAATCAGCCTCTTTTTTTGTTTATTTTTGTTATTTAACCACGGATTAACACGGAGTAAAGACGGAGTAACACTGTTAAAATTAAACTCTTAACTCCGTGGAACTCCGTTTTAACTCCGAGCGACTCCGTGTTTAGGTTTTTTCTTATGAACAAATCAATTTTTTCTATCCTCTTTTCAGCTTTATCCCTGATCTCTTCTTCTCAGATAAAGCCCCGCGGATCCTATCTGTCCATCCCGATCATCGACCTCGATGACGAACTAACCCGGCAGGTAGTAGTCGACAGGGAAGAAGGCCAGTATCTCGGCCATCCGACCACAGTCCTTCTTGAAGACGGAAAAACAATCCTTACTGTGTATCCGAAAGGCCATGGAAGAGGAGAGATAGTTTATAAACGCAGCACCGACGGCGGACAGACCTGGAGCGAACGTCTTCCGACCCCTGAAAGCTGGAAGACTTCCCTCGAAGTGCCGACCATCTTCCCGACAGTTGGTCCTGAGGGGAAGAAACATCTGATAATGTTCTCGGGACTTTACCCGGCAAGGTTTGCTCATTCGGAGGATAACGGCCTTAACTGGAGTGAACTTGAACCGGCCGGCGACTGGGGAGGGATTGTCATGATGGGCGCAATGACTGAAATGAAGACGGGTAAAGGTCATTACATGGCTCTCTTTCATGATGACATGAGATATTTTACCGCCGGCGGACAGGAAAAATACAAAGAAGACAGAAAGACCAGCGACAGGGCTCTTTTTACACTCTACCTTACCTTTTCTACCGACGGTGGCCTTACCTGGACAAAGCCTGAGATCATCCTCAGCAGAAGGGACCTTAACCTGTGCGAGCCGGGATTGATACGATCGCCCAATGGTAAAACCCTGGCTGTTCTGCTCAGGGAAAATGCAAGAAGTGCAAATTCACAGATAATATTTTCAAACGATGAGGGCAAAACCTGGACGGATCCCCGGCCCCTGCCCAACGAACTTAACGGCGACAGGCACGTGCTCAGATACACACCCGACGGACGCCTGCTGGTGGTTTTCAGGGACATAAGTCCCATGAGCTTCAGGCCGGAACTTGCAGCTATTGCAAAGGAAAGAGGTGAGGTAAACTACAGCAAAATTGCTTCGGAAACGGGCCAGGGAAGCCCCACTGAGGGAGACTGGGTCGGATGGGTCGGAAAATGGAAGGACCTGGTAAAGGGGAAACCGGGAAAATACAGGATACGGTTCAAGTATAACTACTATAGCTGGGACTGTTGTTATCCGGGTGTGGAGCTTCTGCCCGACGGCACTTTTGTGGTAACAACCTACGGTCACTGGGAAAAGGAAAAAGAGCCATATATAATCAGCGTCAGAGTCAGGATGGAAGAGCTCGACAGGAAATACAAAGAATTGAACAATAGAAAATAAACAGGCATTGAGCCATAACTTGATCATCTATGAAGAAGAATATTTTTTCGTTGGGAATTATTTTGTTGACAATTA
>JAFGXK010000332.1 GCA_016936695.1 Bacteroidales bacterium
TTATGCAGTTACAAAAGGGCGTGGCGGCCTGGGATGTGTTATTGCTTTTGCCGCCGGCAACGGGAATGAGGCCTGCACCTATGACGGCTATGCAAGCTATCCGAAGGTGATGGCAGTGGCCGCATGCAACGACAGGGGAAAAAGATGCATTTACAGCGATTACGGAAAAGAGATATGGTGCTCCTTTCCCAGCAGCGATCTTGGCTATGAACCCTTTAACCACCCTGAACCCCTTACTCCCGGAATTTATACGACCGACAGGACAGGAAGGGCAGGCTACAACTCAAAAGGAGATTACACTGACAGCTTCGGAGGTACATCAGGCTCATGCCCCGGAGCCGCCGGAACTGCTGCACTTATCCTTTCAGTTGATCAGAATCTTACCTGGGAACAGGTCAGGCGCATCATCAGGGATACCTGCGATAAAATTGATCTTGCCGGAGGGGATTATGATTCCGAAGGACACAGCAATCTTTACGGATTCGGTCGGATCAACGCCGAAAAGGCAGTTCTGATGGCTCTCTCGCTTAAATCAGCATCATCAGACGGCAGGCAACAACAACCGCGGAGGAGAAAAGCCGGTGCGGAACGAAAAATCAATGCCTAACTTTCCATAACATGAGCAGACAGATTATTTCATCGGCTGATATCCGGCGCATGAGCCAGATCCAGT
This sequence comes from Bacteroidales bacterium, assembly GCA_016936695.1. Taxonomy (GTDB): domain Bacteria; phylum Bacteroidota; class Bacteroidia; order Bacteroidales; family VadinHA17; genus LD21. Next base: position 674 of record JAFGXK010000332.1, read on the forward strand.
CAGAAAACAAAAACACCGGACAGGCAGTTTTCCAGGCAACCCGCGACACATACTCTGACCGGTTGTTTAAATACATTCCGGCCGAGATTGTTGCCGGATATATTTTCGCAGCCGGGATGCTGGAGAACCTTACAAAGGCTGGCGAGATCAGTGTTTTTCAGTGGGGATTGTTCCTGATCTTCCTTATACTGACACCTCTCTACCTGTGGAGAATCCAGAAGGTGCAGAAAATAAGCCAGCATATCATTTCAGCACTCTCATTCGTGGTTTGGGTTTTTGCCCTTGGCGGACCGTTCTCACTGTTCAGTTGGTACAATCCTGTTTACGGAGCAGTTCTTCTGCCTGTTTTCACTCTGGCCGTGGCAATAGTTGAAGCGGATTAACATTAGTTAAGGGCTGCTGACTTTCAAAGCTTATCCCGGGATATTTTTGACAGTGTTTTGCTTAAAAAACTGACCTGGATGCTCACGGTATTTTATCAGAAAAGTTTTCTCAATATCCACAGGATCAATGAAACGATAACGCTGAATAAAATCATAGTTGTAATCGGGAAATAAAACCTTGCATTTTCCTTCTCAACCCTGATATCCCCCGGAAGGCGTCCGATCCAGCCCAGCTTGTCGCCGGCCAACAAGACCACCAGGCCTGCTATTACCAGGAAGACACCTGCAATGATAAGAATCTTTCCTAGTTGTGGCATTTCCGCAGATTTTGGATTTAAATATACTAATAAAACAGAAGACAGAACTTTGAAGACAATCTGTCTTTGACTATCTTTCAGCCGATGATAAAAATCAGTACCAATAAATACAAAAGAATGAAAAAGATAGCAGTATTATTTCTGACGGTCCTTGTAACATCCGCGGCTGCTGTCCAGGTAAGCTTTGGACATGGCAATGCAGGTGAGAATGATGCACTTGTTATCCGTAAATGCACGGATTTTAACGTTACCGGCGATGGAACCAATGATCAGTGGAAAAAGACTGATTGGGTATTTCTCAGCCATCAGGGCTCTGATTTCATCGATTATAAGACCAGGGTTAAAGTGCTGAGTTCTCCGGCAGGGATATATTTTCTCTTCGATTGCGAGGATGAAAAGCTGACTACGACTCTTAAAGGCGACAATCTCAATCTGTGGGAAGAGGATGTGGTTGAGGTATTTCTGTGGACTGCAGAACATTTCCCTGTATATTTCGAGTATGAAGTTTCACCGATGAATTACGAACTGCCTATTCTTGTTCCCAATTACAAGGGGAAATTCCTCGGCTGGCTGCCATGGAAATATGAAGGCGATAAAAAGGTTGTTCACGCCACTTCGGTCAGGGGAGGAGAGAAGGTTAGCGGAGGTAAGGTCACCGCCTGGACTGCTGAGTTCTTCATACCCTACAAGCTCCTTGAACCATTGCCTCAGGTCCCGCCGGAACCTGGCACCAGGTGGAGGGCAAATATGTACAGGATCGATTACGACAAAGGCGCTGCCCATTTTTCATGGAAGAAGACTTCAGGCACTTTTCACGATCATAAAAATTTCGGGACTTTTATCTTTGAATAGTCCGGACGAACACCCGGCTGATTCTACTGATGGATATTGCTCTTCTTCAGGTTTGCCTCGAGAAGGTTCCTTAGTTCAGTGCTTTTTGCATAGTCAATGGCAGTCTTTCCGCTATTGTCCTTCAGACCGGGATTGGCTCCCCTTTCCAGAAGCATTTTGACGATATCAGTGTGCCCGTTCATCGATGCAACCATTAGATCGGTGTATTTTGCAGTTTTATGGAGATCTATCCTGGCAGTCTTTTTCAGGAAGACCTTTACAACTGCTACCTGTCCGCTCCTGAACGCTTTTATAAAGGCAGTGGCTCTGTCGGAATTGGCAATAACATCATCAAGCGACCCTTTACGGTCAGCAATGTTGACCGCCTCCAGGACTCCGTCCTCGCGGGTGGCTACCATGGCTGTCAGGTTATCACTGAAGCTGAAATCCTCGTTGTAACCCTTGTAAAGCTTTCTGCTGATACTGTCTGCTATCTCATCCCTGGCGGTTATAACCAGTGCGCTTGTTCCATCAGTGTCGAGCGAATCGGGTCTGGCTCCTTTCTCCAGGAGGGTTTTCACAATACCGGTATGACCGTTCATCGCGGCCAGGAAAAGTGCGTTTGACCCGTCAGCAGACTTCAGGTTGATATCTGCACCTGAAGCCATCAGCAGTTTTGCGTAATCAGTCTGACCGAGCATGGCGGCAGTCATCAGTGCCGAAGTTCCACTGTTGTCACTGAGATTGGGATCCGCGCCGCTGTCGAGCAGAAGCATGGCTGCATAAGTGTTCCCGAACAGCGATGCCTGAATCAGGGCAGTGGTCCCGTTCCTGAAATCCTGCATGTTCGGATCAGCTCCGTTGGCAAGCAGAAGGGAAACTATCTCCTCATGCCCGTTCTGGGATGCCAGCATCAATGCTGTATATCCGTCGGCTGCCTGAAGATCAGGCTTTGCCCCCTTAAAAAGAAGCAGCCTGACAACTTCGAGGTGTCCGTTCTGGGAAGCCATCATCAGTGCATTTGTTCCGTCGAGTGCCTTGATCTCAGGGTCAAATCCCCTTTCGAGCATCATCTTAACGATCCTGTCGTGACCGTTGTAGGCGGCAAACATGCCGGAGGTGGCCCCGTCAATTGCCTGGATGTTGGGATCTGCCCCCCTGCGGAGAAGTATCCTGCAGGCCCTGGCGTATCCCTGCGAAGCAGCATACATAAGCAGACTCCTGTCGTACATGTCGGTGTAATTGACATTATTCATCGATTTGGCCAGCTCGACTGTGCTTGATATATCTGCTGCCTTCTTCTGGCGTGCCATGGATTTTGTCAGGGGTGTGTCCTGGGCCCCGGTTTCCGGCATTACGCACAGAAGTGAAATTACTGTTAGTAGGATTATTTGTCCGGCTTTCATATTATAGTAGAAAAAACTTGTATGTTATTCAGCCAATAAACAAATAAAATGCACGATTGTTCTGCCAGTTATTGTCTGTTGACAGAAACTATAAAGTTACAAAACAATAGAAAGAAAATCAAGCCGGAGTCAATCAGGATGCATACGAAATCGGCTTCAATTCCTATACTTATTACCTGGTTGTTTCCGGATCCGGAAGAATTGAGGGATTCAGAAAGATCAGGAAGAAAATCATTGCAAATGAAACCTCATGCAGTTTACTGTCGCGGTACATCTGAATCAGCAGTATCATCAGCGTAACAACAACTATGACTATTATGTGCTGAATACGGGGAACTGGTACGCAGAATCTGTCGTTCAGTCTTCTGACTGCCGGTACCTTCAGCACCAGAGGCCTTCAGAACAGGAAATAAATGCTCATAACCACAAACAGCAGACTCGAAAAGATGATCTTGTTGACGCTGTGTCCGCCAACAACCAGGTTGTGGAGGTTCGTTTCAGCCTGCTTGTTGTGAGTTAGAAAGAAATCACTGCTTTCGATGCCGAAGATCCTTTGTCCCCAGCTTATTTCATCTCCGGCTGCAAAGAAGAAAAGGAAAGCCAGCAGAGCCCAGATGAGCACTCCGATGTATTTTCCGGAGGCACGGTACAGAAACGCCCTGTAAATGCAGACCAGACTCGACAGAAACAGGAAGAATACGGTTGTGTATTCAACAAATCCATCTTCCCTGACAAGCTGTTGAAATGCTTCCTCGTCAGGAAGATACCTGAGGTACAAGGCATATGATATGATAAGAATCAGGGCAGTGCTTACCAGCACCTCAATGCCCCGGATAATTTTTACATTATTCATGGGTCGGTGAATTGAGATGGCAAAAATACCAAAAATAATCCTGTCGGAGACAATGCAGGAGATCAGTGGTAAAAGCGAAATCGAAAAATAACCGGATTATCAGGCGCCCATGCTTTTTAGAGCCTCGAAAACAAGAAATGCCGGCCAGACTATTGCTTTAAGAACACCCAGCACTCCAATCCAGAATGTGGTGGCGGTTGAAATGTAGTAAATAGCGGCTCCCAGGAGTCCGAGTCCGTAGACTGCTCCGGATGGCGCACAATTCTGATTGAATTTGTCTTTCATGTCTTTTTTTAAGTAATACGGTAAATTTTGAAGTACCAAATTTAAATCTATGAAAAGAGAAAGTCAAGGAAAGCGGCAACGGAAATATGGAAAAATATAGTCACAGTGTTAGAAATAACGATAAAATATTATCGAATAACGATAAGAAACCATATGAGAAACAACAATTATTTTACCTGAAACGATATGGTTTTCAGGAAGGGGGCTGAAGCCCCCGGAAGACGTGTGGGGTGTTCCAAACCGTTGGCTGAAGCCAACGGTAACAAAAAAGAAGGAGCCAGATTAACATTCCTTTAGAAAGCGACCATGTTAAGAAAAGAGATTTGCCACCAAATTCTTCCTGTTGCCGTCAGCTTCAGCTGACGGTTATGAGAGTCCCCTCTCTGTTTCCGGGACTTTAGTCCCGTAATAACCCAAAAGGGGGCTGAAGCCCCGGAAGATAATACCTTTGGTAAATCAAGGATCCTCCAGGGAAAAATGATTTTGCAAACCCGACATTCCAGATTTTTTCTCAGGTTAAATAAATTACAGTTGAGGTATTTGAATAAACAGAATTTGTAAAAAGGATGACCGGATTGTTTTGGAAACTGTAAGTAAAAATAAATCAGCGTTTAACATTTTTTAATAGAAAAAGTACTACCTTTGTGGCCTTTTAAAAGTAAAAGCATGGAACGTACAAAATCAGGCAAAAACGCAGTAAAAACCAAGTATCTTAGAATTGATCATAAAACTGTTATTGAGATTTCAGCGGACATTCCGGATGACGTTGCCCGCGAACATTATTTTAGGAACAGGGGATTGAACAATCCTAATCAGAAAAGAAACCTGGTTATCAATTAACCGGTAAGAAGAATTTAAAGACAGTCCGGACATCGGGTAAAACCGGCCTGTCAAACGGCAAATCGGGGGAAATGCCGGCAGGCTGAAAGCCTTTTCATACAAGATCCACGACAAACGACACACGATGCATGGCGTCGGTCAGGCGATATGCTCCAGGCGTCAGATGACGCTCTGCATATGACAGGATATCCATTTCCTGCCCAATGCCCCCTGCCCCCCGCTCTCCGCTTTAAATACACATTATCTTTTGAGGGTTATCATTTTTGATGTACCTTTATCTATCTGTTTAGTTGGTCAGTCTGCATGGTTGTGGCCGCTATTGATACCAAATACGTTAATTATGAGTTCCATTCACAAATTTCTGTTGATTATTCCTGTCCTGGCTGTTTTTACTGTCCTGCATTCGTGCAGTGAGGATTTTCTGATGAAAGAACCTCCGGGTGCAGCTGCAGGTTCGGTAATGGAATCTCCCGATGGGGTTGAGTCTCTCCTGGTGAGTGCTTACTCGGCACTGAAGGGTACCTCTATGTTTGGCGGCAGCATGGGCAGCGACTGGATGTATGGCAGCGCATACTCGGACGATTGCCACAAGGGTGGTAGCGCCGGCGATTACGCTAATCCAGGTGACGCCTATGATTTTTTGAAATCACACACATACTATGTTCGTGACCGCTGGAAGGAATGTTATGAAGGCGTGCTCAGGGCCAATTTTGCACTTGAGTACCTTGGGAAAAACCAGAATGGCCCAAATCCCATCGCAGGTCCCAGGGCTCTGCATATTGAAGCAGAGGCAAAATTCCTCAGGGCCTGGTTCCATTTTGAGGCAAACAAAGTTTTCGAGTATATCCCCTATATAAAAACACGGGAAGAACTGGCCCCGGTTCTTCCTGAGAATGTCCCGAACTCCGGTCGCGGCTGGGATGGCATTGAGGAAGATCTTCAGTTTGCAATTGACAATTTGCCCGCTTATCGTCCCCTCGGGGAGCCCGGCCGTGCTACAAGGTACTCAGCCGAAGCGGTTAAAGCACACGCCCACATGCACCAGAAGGAATTCAACAAGGCAAAGGTGCTTCTGGATGATATAATAAACAACGGAGGCTTCGAACTTGTCTCAAATTTCTACGATAATTACGACATGACTCACGAAAATAATGCCGAGTCAATCTTCGAAATCCAGGCAGTAACTACAGCTACAAAGCACTATTCGGTGTTTCCGGCCGGTGCTGCTTTTCACCAGAAGGGACCTGCCAGCCTCGGAGGCTGGGGATACTTTAACCCGACCCAGGTTCTTTTTGAAGCTTTCCAGGTAACTGAAGAAGGCTTACCTGTAACTGACATCCACGACAGGGTGCCTCTGGCCATTGATCAGGGATTAGGAAGCAGGGAGGAGTTCATTCCGACCGACCACCTGCTCGACTTAAGGGTTGACTGGACAATTGCCCGCCGGGGGATTGATTTTCTTGGTTGGGGGATCCACCCGGGAGGGGACTGGATGCGGGAACAACACATTAACGGCCCCTACATGACGAAGAAGTATATGCACTTTAAATCTGAACAGGGTCTTAACCTTGACGGTATCGGTTTCTATAATGGTAAAAATTACAGGTTATACAGGCTTGCACACATAATCCTCTGGAGAGCCGAAGTTGCCGCAGAGGAAGGGGATCTTGAATACGCCAGGACGCTTGTCAACATGATAAGGACGCGTGCAAAGGAAAGTACCCCTGTAATGGGGCTTTGCACCAGTTATTCGGATCTTGCTTCGAATCCGGTGGTTGACTGGACACGGCCGGCTGCGAACTACAAGGTTGAACCATATCCTTCGGGACACCCCGCTTTTTCAGGTATTGAAGAAGCCAGAGAAGCCGTCAGACTTGAGATCCGGTTCGAATTCGCGACCGAGGGACACAGGTTCTTTGACCTGAGACGCTGGGGCATAGATGGAGAGGTGTTGAATGATTTCATCTCCCGTGATACGGAAGTGACTGATTATATGAAAGGAGCCAGGTACGATCCTGAAGAAGATGACTTCTGGCCCTTGCCTCCCGATGAGGTGGAGCTTCAGAAGGGGATACTAAAACAGGATTCTTCTTATCTGAATTTCAAAACGCTAAACTAGGCTGATACAGCCATTATTTTTAAGGAAGGTAAGGTATTTGGATAAACTGGTTGATGAACTCGCTAAAGGCAGGAAGATGGAAAAGATTTTTCTGGGATAATTCAGAAAACATCCGCGAGGTCAGAATTATCAAGCTTAAACAGTTTCTCCGATCTTGGCGCTCCGCATCCGACACATTCGGAGTCATACCAGCTCATGGGCAGGCCGCATTGCGGACAACGCCAGCGCTCTTCTTCGTATTTGACCCATTCCTGAAAACCCATCTCACTAATCTTTTCAAGGTTCGGCAGGTATTCGGCACGGTGAAGCAATCCGGTTTTAATCATACTCGTAATACGATGGCAGGGCAACTCTGTACAATCAGAACAACGAGTCACATTCTGTTTGCCCGCTGCACATAACTTTATGGCGCATCTCTGACAATGGAAGGCAATCTGTCCGCCGCTGAGACAGCCGTCGCAAAGAAGGCCATCCATCCAGCCAGGATCAGGAATAGACTTCATTGCCGTAACCGGTCCGGATGACACCCTTTTCTGCAGCCTGGCTTTCCTTTGTTCCTCGGTGCTGTGTTTAGCGATATAAGCCGGACAGGCTCCGCAATATGTTCCGCAAACGGCAGCAAGATGTTCCTTGCCAATAACGGTTTTCTGATCTTCAGGAGCTGCAAGACAATCCAGTGAAAAACATGCATAGCAGAAAGTTGCACCGGCTACCTCTTTGACAAACTTTCTCCGGGTTATTTTATTTCTGCCCGGATGCTCATCGTTATCAGCCCAGGCATCTTCGACAGTTGAACTGGCCATGATTTGTTTTTGTTTCAA
>JAFGXK010000333.1 GCA_016936695.1 Bacteroidales bacterium
AACGTCCCAGCCTATATTTGGTTTGACAAGAACCTTCTGTCCTTTCCGGATGAATGTTCCCATGCCGCCAAGTTCCTGAATACCCAGATCGAACATTGCATCGGGTTCACCACCCATTATTGCAACCATATCATATTTTGCCGAAGAAGCCTCTGCCGCCCATAATTTATTGTATCCTCCCATGCTAAAGGCAGCACCTGCAGCAATACCGGCTCCAACAGATTTTCTAAAAAACTCCCTTCTTTTCATCATGGATAACCCAGGTTTTAATTAGTAAAAGAAAAGTCATCAAAAATACGAATTATTTTTATCAATTCTCTAATGATTGTAAATTGTATATTTACGCAGGATCACTGATAATTATCCGATTTATGTGATCTCAACATTATCGGATTCTATTTGTTACACTTAATTAACAACTACTTATGAAAATACTTTACTATGATTGCTTTTCGGGTATAAGCGGCGATATGAACCTTGGTGCCATGGTCGACCTTGGCATCGATATCGAATATCTCAGATCCGAACTTGGGAAACTCCACCTTGATGGATGGGAACTTACATCAGAAAAGAGCCAGCGTCACGGGATCACCGGAACCAAAATAACCGTAAGGCAGACCAGACATGAACATGTCCACAGGCATTTATCGGATATTGACAAAATCATCACCGGATCAACTCTGTCAGAAAAGGTTAAGAATTTGAGCATGAAGATATTTCTGAAGATTGCAGAGGCCGAAGCTGCCGTTCATGGAATACCTTTGGAAAAGGTTCATTTTCACGAGGTAGGGGCGATCGATTCAATAATAGACGTTGCCGGTGCAGCTATATGCTTCAATGCACTTGGGGTTGAGGCCGTATACGTTTCAGAGGTTGAACTCGGGAGCGGATTCGTTGATTGCGCTCATGGCAGACTTCCTGTTCCAGCTCCGGCTACCTCTGAAATAATCAAAGGAATCCCGGTAAAATTAGGAAACGTTGATTTTGAGGCTACAACACCCACAGGAGCGGCAATCGTCACTGCCCTCGGAACCTTATTCGGGACCGGACCCATGCTTACTGTCAAAAAAACAGGTTACGGAATAGGACAAAAGGAACATCCTGTGGTCCCCAACCTCCTCAGGGTATTTCTCGGAGAAACAAACGAAGATCATTCACAGGGACACAGAGCTGTCTTGATGGAAGCAAATATTGACGACATGAATCCGGAGTTTTACGACCATATCGCCGATAATCTTTTCAGAGCAGGCGCTGCTGATGTATTTTTCACTCAGATCATTATGAAAAAGGGAAGACCCGGTGTGATTCTTAATGTAATATGCGAGTCAGGTTCTGAAAACAAGCTGAAAGAGATAATCTTCACCGAATCCACTACGCTGGGAATGAGATCATTTGAATTTAACAAAGACACCCTTGCAAGGGAAACCTTTAAGGTTAACACCATTTACGGTGAGGTTATGGTGAAAAGGTCGTTCTTCGGCGGGAAACAAGTCTCTGTCAAACCTGAATACGAAGAATGCAGGAAGATAGCATCGGAAAGGAATATCCCCGTTAAGGAGGTGTATAACAATATCATATCGGCTATAGTAAATAACAGGTAACCATCATGGCCGAAAACAAAAGGGATAGACTTGACCATTTGCTTAATGATTTGAATTCCTTTGTCGTAGGTTTTTCAGGCGGTGTGGATAGTTCATATCTGCTTCTACGTGCACATTCACTCCTGAACAAAAAAATAATGGGAGTCACCCTCAGAACCCCCTATATGCCTGATTCGGAAATTAAAGAAGCTTCCGAATTTGCAAGGTCACACAATATCAGCCACAGCATAATAGACCTCTCTTTCCCTGAACCAATCCGCAATAATCCACCCGACAGGTGCTACATCTGCAAAAAGATACTCTTCGGCCAACTTATCAGCTTTGCTGCTGATAAAGGTTTCAGTCACGTCGTCGACGGCTCCAACGCCGATGACGCCAAATCTCACAGACCGGGAATCAGGGCCCTGAAAGAACTGGGTATCAGGAGCCCTCTGATGGAAGCTGGTCTTACAAAACAGGATATCAGGGATCTACTGGATGCTGAAGGACTTACCATAGCCTCGAAACCATCTATGGCGTGCCTTCTTACACGGATTCCTTATAACACACCTGTAAGCTCCGGAATGATCCTTATGGTTGAACAGGCGGAAGATTTTTTTCGCACCAGCGGATATCCGGGAACAAGAGTCCGGATACATGGTGACCTTGCTCGAATAGAATGCAACCCCGCCAATTTCGCAAAGATGACTCAGAGTCGTGACAGAGAACTTATTATCTCAGGCCTGAAGAAAATCGGATTCAGATATGTATCTTTGGATCTCGAAGGATACAGATCAGGTTCTTATGATCCTGAAAACAACAGACCATGAACAGGAACGACATTGAAGCCCTCCTCAGGGAGATAAAAGACGGAAGCAAAAGCGTAGAGGAAGCACTCGACATTCTGCACGACTTTCCGTTTACCGATCTCGGGTATGCAAAAATTGATAATCACCGGGAGATCAGGACGGGGTATCCTGAAATAGTGTACTGCGCAGGCAAGACTACAGAACAGGTCATTGGCATCTTCAGGCTGATGGCAGGGAAAAAGAACAATGTCATCGGAACCCGGGCCGGCCGGGAAATGTACGATGCAGTGAAGGATATATTCCCTGAAGCCGTCTGGTATCCGGAGGCAAGGATCATAAGCATCCCCTTCCGCGAAATAAAACGGCCCGATAATGCTATTGCGATTATCACAGCAGGCACCTCCGACATACCTGTTGCGGAAGAGGCTGCCGTCACTGCCGAACTTCTCGGAAACAACGTCCTCAGGATCTATGATGCTGGCGTTGCCGGTATACACCGCCTTGTGGATAAACTCCCCGAAATAAGGAAGTGCCGTGTGGTAATTGTAATTGCCGGAATGGAGGGGGCACTTGCAAGTGTTGTTGGAGGTCTGGTCAGCTCACCAGTTATCGCTGTTCCCACAAGCGTCGGTTACGGAGCAAGCTTCGGAGGCATATCGGCACTGCTGGCAATGCTTACAAGCTGTTCCTCAGGAGTAACTGTTGTCAACATCGACAATGGTTTTGGCGCCGGCTTCTCCGCAAGTATGATTAACCAGATGAAGTGATCTGCCCTGATGGCCGACAAACTGCTTCTTTCCACGGCATATTTCCCTCCGGCCTTTTATTTCAGGCTTATCCGCGATGCAGATATCGTATTTATCGAACGGGAGGAAAACTACCTCAAACAAACCTATAGGAACAGATGCATGATACTTGCATCAAATGGTGTACTGAGCCTCTCCGTGCCGGTCACGAAAGGCGTCAGGTTAAAAGCGCCGGTAAAAGATATTAAGATTGATTATTCGAAACGATGGCAGCAGGTTCATATAAGAGCCTTCACCTCAGCCTATGGAAGGTCTCCTTACTTCCTTTATTATTCTGAAAACATCTTCAGCATTCTGCAGAAAAAACAACATTTTCTTATCGACCTTAACCACGAACTGCTTCAGGAGTGCCTCGCCCTTCTTGATATAAATAAGTGTATAAATTACACTTCTTCATATGAACCTGTCGAAATTCAGGCAGACGATTACAGGTACAGTATATCACCTAAAAAAGAACAGGCCTTCAGTGCAAAGCCATACATCCAGGTTTTCGGAGAAGCCGGTTTTGTACCCGGTTTAAGTATCCTCGATCTGATCTTCAATCTTGGTCCGGATGCGGCCTTGTTTTTATAGCAACAAAAAAGGTGCCTGACAGGGCACCTCTTTTTTGTAAGATAGTAACAGACTAGAAGCCAAATTTATAACCAAGCGTAACTGAAAACATATTCCTGGTATTAGTCAGGTTGGCCATTGCTGTCTCGTAGTAAGAGTCGTACAGTATGTATTTCTGTTCGTTCCTCATGTTGGTAAATCCGAAGTCGATACTCAGGTTCTGCTCCCTGAATCCGACACCTGCCGAAATTGACCTGTTGAACAAATCCTTGTTAACCTCATCCTCCCTGAATACTTTTCCATAATAGCCGTATCCTCCCCTGAAGTAAAGTTTGTTAAACCTCAGTTCGCCGCCAACGCGGATGTTGTGTGCAGGTTTTAGCGTATTCTTTATATCAAGGTTCTTCTCGCTGTAATCATAGTCATCGCCAGTTTCCGAGAACTTAACCATGCTGTAATCAACAAATTCATAATCAACGCTCAGAAGACCTGATTTTTCAATCTGGTAAGCAACACCGGCAAGAGCCCTGAAAGGAGTAGTCAATGCATATTCAAAAACCAGATCGTCGTTATAGTATTCATAATGGCCACCATCGGTGAAGTTGGAAGAGATGTTATCATAGAACCTCTCATTAATCTTATATAATGTGGGTGAATGGAAAGCAACTCCTATCCTGAGTTCCTCGACCGGCCTGATGATAGCTCCTATCTTAAGGTTAACCCCTGTTCCTGTATTTTCAAAATGCTCAACATAAGAAAAATCGCTGAACTGTGAATCAAGGAAATAGTCGGCTTTCTCAAGATGCTCATAGTGTCCGGTATACTTGATGGTGCTGATGCCCAGGGTAGCTCCGAAATACACTTTGTTTGAATAATTGCCGCCGATTGATATTGCGTGTTCACCCGTATATCCCTGGTTGGTTATCAGCCGCCTAATGTTCTGACCGTAAATGGATGACGGGTTGTCGCCGTAATTCGAAAAAACCGTACCATAGTAGCTGGCATTCGCATCTCTTAAAGTATCGATTATCCATGCATCGTAAGCAATTCCTGCTGCGCCTCCTATATCGCCGTAGTAAATACCATAAGCCTCATCAGCCCAGTAATCGGCCATTGAGCTGCTTGAACTGTTTCCCTGAATACGTGCCGTATTGTTCAGGTTGTTTGTCTTGTTGAATGAGTATCCGATATTGAGTGAAATCAATCCCGTAGTTCCGCTTCCCTTTATAAGGTTTCCGACAATACCTGCCTGGCCAAGGTTGAAATTATACATATAATCATCGGAGATTCCGTTGAAATTAGCTGATGTTTTTGCGTGCAGAAGCTGCGGTGTCACGGATATTTCCGAAGATCTGAACACTCCTATTCCGGCAGGGTTCTGGCTGAATGATGACATATCGCCTCCGAGGGCTGTGAAGGCACCACCCATCGACATAAACCTGGCTGTACCGGTGTAGAAGATCTGTGAGTATCTTAGGGCATCATCTACATTCTGGGCTTTCAGTCCGGTAAATGTAAGCAATGCTGCTGCAATTATTAAGGCTGACCTTTTCATTATCTTTTCTTTTTATTTAAGAGAATACCTCCATTCCATTACAGAATGTATTGATAATCAATGAATTAATTAAATTAATTGAATTAATTACCTTCTTCCTCCGGATGAAGAGCGGCTGGATGAAGATGATGAGCTTCCCGAAGATGAGGAACCCGAGTAGGAAGAACCTCCTGAGTATGATGAGCCGCTGCTCCTCGACACCGAGCTGCCGCCGCTATAGGAAGAACTGCTTCTGGAGTAGGATCCTGATGAGTATCCGGTGGTTGAGCTTCTTCTTGACGGAACGGAGTAGGTACCGGGGTTGCTGTATGAAGAGCTTGACCTTCCGGGAGCCGAGTAGGATGAACTGCTTCTTCCCTGCGTTGAAGAGCTTGAAGGCCTGGTGGTCGTTGTTCCGCTGTTTACCCTGGTGTTGTTGTATGAGGGTCTGGTGCTCACCCGTGGATTTGTGTAAGTAGGAGTATATGACCTGTTGACTGAATTGTATTCAGGACGTGTGGCAGCTGGCCTTCTCGTCTGGGTTGATTCAGTTCCGGTATTACCGGACCCCTGGGTAGTGGTTCTTCTTTCACCTGCTACAGACTGCTGAGTATCGCTGACTGTGGTGGTGGTTCTCCTCGAAGTTGATGTACCAACGGTTCCTGTGGCCGGAAGTCCCGTGACTGAAGCCGGATCGGTACTTCGCCTTGATGATGCTGTTCCGGAAGTTCCGGAAGCTGCTGAGGCGCCGCCACCAGACCAGCGGGTCGACATGGTGCTGGGTCGTTCTCTTCTGCCGTAATTCACATTACTGTCGTTGAAAGTGTAGGGGCTGTAGTAACTGCCATAGTACCATGGTGAATAAAAGGAACTGTAGTATGGGCTGTAATATCCCATTCCCATTCCATAGTATCCGGAATAGGAATAAGGACTGTAAAAACCGCCATAAGAATAAGGGCTGTAAAAACCGCCGTAAGAATAAGGGCTGTAGTAATCGTAGTAGAACGGATCGTAGTATGAATAGGGAAATCCGGAATAAAAGTTATTGAACCCAAACGACGGATACAAGTTGTAGTAGAAAGGATCCCTCCAGTAAGGATTGAAGTAGTTCCCGTAGAATCTGTTCAGCCTTCCGGAATAGGAGCCGTCATAATAATCGTATCTGTTATCATAACTGCCCGCATCAGCATAGTCGACAGCATCAGAATATTCTTCCGATACCAGGGTGTCGGCCGCATAGATGTTATCGTAGTACGATCCTGATCTCAGACTGCCTTCAGAAATCTGATTGCGTTCGCTGGTTCTGGCCTGCGTTACAGGCTGATCAGAACTCACAAAATACAGATCATCGTATTCTGTTCCCACGTACAGCCCCGAAGAGCAGGAGGCGAGAGTCAGAAGGGCAATTCCGAGTATGTAATTTGTTGCTTTCATTTTGGTGGTTATTTCCTTTTGTTTACTTTACTTAACTATAAGTATCAAAATCTATACCAAAGTAGTTGGTTTCACAGATTTTTATTCAGGCTTGTGGTTTCAGCAAATTTAATTCTTTTTGACAAAGTAACAATTAATTTCAAAACGCCAATACTTCTCTTTTAGTCTCCATGGCAACGCCGCTCCACTGTTTGCTGTACATGAAGACTCCCGCTTTTTTAAATTTCCATTATTTAACTACTTTTACGACCGGCTTATAAATGATCAAAACAATTTAAAATACAATATCACACAATGGCTAAGTTTCTGACAGACAGGGAAGATAATTATGCACAATGGTACAACGACCTCGTAATCAAGGCAGATCTGGCCGAGAATTCGGCAGTGAGGGGGTGCATGGTAATCAAACCCTACGGATATGCAATATGGGAAAACATACAGGCCGGCCTTGACAGGATGTTCAAAGCAACAGGTCACGTCAATGCATATTTCCCTCTTTTCATTCCGAAATCTTTTTTCAGCCGGGAAGCAGCCCACGTGGAAGGGTTTGCCAAGGAGTGTGCAGTTGTTACCCACTACAGGTTAAAAAACGATGAGAATGGCAAAGGGGTTGTTGTCGATCCTTCTGCCAAACTGGAGGAAGAGCTCATAATCCGTCCCACCTCTGAGACAATTATCTGGAATTCATACAAAAACTGGATCCAGTCCTACCGCGACCTGCCTATTCTGATCAACCAGTGGGCGAACGTTGTCAGATGGGAGATGCGTACCCGTCTGTTTCTAAGGACTTCTGAGTTTCTGTGGCAGGAGGGACATACAGCCCATGCAACAAGTCAGGAAGCTGTTGAGGAAACAGAGAGGATGATAAATGTATATGCCGACTTTGCTGAAAAATATATGGCACTCCCTGTCATCAGGGGATACAAAACCGAGAATGAACGTTTTGCAGGGGCAATCGATACCTATACAATAGAAGCCCTGATGCAGGACGGGAAAGCCCTTCAGGCAGGAACAAGTCATTTCCTTGGTCAGAATTTTGCAAAGGCTTTTGATGTTCAGTTCACCGACAAGACCGGGAAACTCGATTATGTATGGGCCACTTCGTGGGGAGTATCGACAAGGATGGTCGGAGCCCTGATAATGGCTCACTCCGACAACAAAGGTCTTGTTCTGCCGCCGAGGCTGGCTCCCACCCAGATTGTAATTGTTCCCATCTTCAAAACTGAAGAACAGCTTCAGCTTATAAGCGCAAAGGCCAGGACAATAATGGCATCACTTCAGCAAGCGGGCATCTCAGTTAAGTTCGACGACCGCGATAACCTTAAGCCGGGTTTCAAGTTTGCAGATTATGAACTGAAGGGGGTTCCTGTTAGAATAGCTATCGGACCTCGGGATATCGAAAACAATACAGTGGAAATTGCCCGACGCGACACTCTTGAAAAAGAAACAGTCTCCACAGAGGGCCTGCCGGAGCGGATAAAAGATCTGCTCGAAGAAATCCAGGCCAATATGTTCAAAAAAGCGTTGAAATTCCGTGCTGACAATACATTCAGAATTGATACATGGAATGAATTTCTCGAAATCATCGAGAAACAGGGAGGTTTCATTCTTGCCCACTGGGACGGAACTGCAGAAACAGAAGAAAAAATCAAGGAAGAAACCAAAGCAACAATCAGGTGCATACCTTTCGATTCACCTGAAGAAGAAGGCAGATGCATCTATTCGGGAAAGCCTTCAAAAAAACGTGTCCTTTTTGCAAGATCATATTAATGTAAGGCTGAAATTCTCGGGATATTTGCTATTTTAGAGCTCAGTTATAAATCAAACAACATGGCCATACCGGAACCTGTCGACAAGAAAGTTCAGATTATAACCACACTAAAGGAAAAATCGCTGCTTAAACAGAAAGTTTTCGACAACACCTTTGAATGGTTCAGCGTAGTTAAGGATATACTTAAAAACCTCTCAAAAGATGTTAACAACAATCTTGGGGAAGTGGATTCAAGGATTAAAATGGAGTATACTGACAGAAGCAGCTTCGATGCACAACTGAAGGTCGCAGGCGATATTCTATTGTTCAGCATGCATTCTAACATATTTCAGTTTGACAGGGAACATCCGGCATGGAAAACACCATACATTCAAAAAAACAAGAACAATGCGTACTCGGGAATGATAAATATTTACAACTTCCTGTACGATTCATTTAAATATTCAAGGCTTGACGACCTCGGATACCTGATTGCCAGGATTTTCATCAACCATGAGAACCAATACCTGGTTGAAGGCAAACGACAAATGGGCATGCTTTTCTCCAACTACGGCAACGAGCCAATTACACGGTCTTCCCTTCAGGTTATTATCTCAACCTCGATTCAGTACTCCCTGGAATTCGATCTCCTCGTGCCGCCGTACGATACAGTCAAAATTGCCACTGTAGGACAGGCCGAAGCAAAAATCCAGCATTCCAGGGTAATAACGGGTAAACGTCTCGGATTCCAGTTCAACTCTGATGATGTTCTGCTCAAAAATCAGAATGAAACCTGAAAATGAAGATATTAAAAGGTTTCATCTGATCCGGAGATTCTTCTGCTTCCAGGTATTTCTTCTTATTTTCTTGCCGTCCTATCCGCAGAGACAATTCGATGCAGATTCTGTCATCAGGAAAGGAGAAAATCCTCCAGCTCCTGAAATCAGAAAGATAAGACTATCGGTGCCGGCGACCAACAATTCAGGGGCTTCCAGGCTAATAGCGCCTGTCATAAACGGAGAGCACCGTACAATGATCTTCCTCGATACGTTAAAGATTAAGGCTTCCAGGACACTGGTCACCAGGAAGCTTTACGATTTCATTATCATTGACCGCGATCCGGAAACCACAAAAGAGATCTCAGGCTCAAGCGAGGAGAAATACACGGAATCTTCAGGCCTGAAAATCAGAAACATAGAAATTAAAAGACTGAATGTTTTCGGATCGAACATTAACACCCCTGATTTCTTTAATCCAAACAAAACAGAAAAACTACTTAACAAAACTCATTTCAACACCAATGAGCTGATAATTAAAAAGAACCTCCTTTTCCGTTCAGGCGACACTATCTCTCCTCTCACTCTCAGTGAAAACGAGAGATACCTCAGGGAATTACCTTATATCGACGACGCAAGGATTCTGGTGGTTCCCGTTTCGGATTCACTGGCAGATGTTATAGTCGTTACAAAAGATATATATTCCCTTGGGGCAACAGCCAACCTGGCAGGAGTCGGAAAAGGAAATGTTTCAGTGTTCGAACGGAATATCTTTGGCATGGGTCATGAATTCGGAATTGATGTTCCCTGGGATGTTGACTCTACAAATTCTCCCGGATTCGGAGTAAACTACAAAGTGAACAATCTGGGTAGAACTTTTACCGACCTCGGACTATTTTTTCATGACGGGCTGGGCAGAAAAACCTATGGAATCGATATCGGCCGGAGGCTGATAAGCTCCGCAACAAAATATGCAGGGAACATTACTCTCAGAAAAACCATCACCTCAGAGGATCTCGATTCACTTCCCGAACCTCAGCCTGTTAAATACAATCTGCAGGATTACTGGCTCTTAAGATCATTTCTTCTTGACAGAGAGTCGGTTACCCGGCTCATCATCGGAGTACGGTACACCAATAATAATGTTTTCCAGCATCCATATATTCATCCCGATTCATATCACCATCTTCAGCAATACCGTCTATTCCTGGGTTCCGTCTCCTATTCCGTCCAGAGATTCTATAAGGCAAGCCTTATCTATGGCTATGGCCGTACTGAGGACATACCTCACGGACTGCTGTTCAATATTACTGCCGGACGCGAGTTTAATGAATTCAAGAACAGGTTTTATACCGGAGCGTCAGTAAGTTTAGGCGAATCTGTAAACAAAATCGGCTATCTTTACTCTTCAGCCGCTTTTGGAACCTTCGTAAACCATAAAAAAACGGAACAGGGCATCCTCTCGTTCAGAGCCAACTTTATTTCGAATCTTTTATATCCAGGAAGATACCGGATCAGGAACTTTATAAACGCTGAATATACAAGGGGTTTCGACAGATATTATGACGAATCCCTCACCTTTACACAGGATGATGGCTTTTCCGGCTTTCGTAACGATTCAATAGGCAATACCCAAAGACTTGCTTTCAACTTCGAAACAGTGCTTTTCAGTCCTGTTAATTTTTATGGTTTCAGGTTTGCCTTATTCGGATTTGCCGATGCCGGATTTCTTTTCGGTACAAACCAGTTCGTGGCCAGAGGCGAATTTGTATCAGCCGTCGGACTTGGCCTCAGAGTCAGGAACGACAATCTCGTCCTTAATACTTTCCAGATCAGACTGGGGTTTTTCCCGAATGTTCCGCCGTACTCAATTACAACACCTTTAATGGTATCAGGCGAACAGATGCTGAGACCTTACAATTTTGAACCCGGTCAACCATCCATCATACGATTCAGATAATTATGACTCTACTCGAAGAATTCCAGGATTATGCTGCCAGGAACGCCCTGTTCACAAAGAATGACAGGATACTGCTGGCCGTAAGCGGAGGGATAGATTCAATGGTAATGCTTCACCTGTTCAAAAGGATGGGAGCCGATGCGGTTAGTGCACACTGCAATTTCAGGCTGAGGGGTGTTGAATCGGATATGGACGAGGAACTTGTCAGGTATTATTCCGGAAAGAATAACATACCCTTCCATTCAGTATCTTTTGATACAAGGAAATTTGCAGGAGAAAAAGGCATATCGATACAGATGGCTGCCAGGGACCTGCGGTATGAATGGTTTGAAAAAATAAGAACAGAACAAGGATGCAGACTGATTGCCGTGGCACACAATCTTA
>JAFGXK010000043.1 GCA_016936695.1 Bacteroidales bacterium
CGGCCGTACAGTACCATTTCGTCCTTGTATCTTACGAATTCTGCATTTCTGTCGATCATATACCGGAAAGTAATGTGGGTTTTTGCTCTCCGGCCGCCGAGTGCTTCATAGATGGCGATCATTTTAGGATTAAAATCTCCAACCCACGATAGTTCCAGCTCCTTGTACCAGGGTTTGAACTTGAGTTTTTTATAAAGGTGAAGGAAGATTGCTGATTCAACGCCGTTGTTCTGGTATGAAGGATGAACACCGCCGACCAGTCCCCTGATTCTTGTCATCCTGTGATTTGCTTTTGCCCAGACGAATCTCAGCTTGTTCCGGAAGTTTAGTTTGCCTTTAAAGGGTTTGATAATCTGATTAAGGTCGGGGAAGAGTATGAAGAATGCAATTGGTTTTTCGTTGTGATAGGCGAACCAGATCAGTTCCTGGTCGATAATAGGCTTGGCCTTGCGGAAGGTTGCTTCAAGGACTTCGGTTCCGACGGGGGTGAAATCCTCCTTGAAAACTGCCCAGGCAGAATTGTATATTTCAACGAAATCCTCATAGAATTTTTGTCTGTTTGCCATTTCGAAATGCCTGAATGAATATCCGGGCCTTTTTGACAACCAGTCGGCAATCTTCAAAATCCTGGGAGGAAACTCCACAATTTTACCGTCAGCTCCGTGAACATCTCTGTGATAGGAGTACTGTTCATAATAATTTTTGAATCCGTAAGCCTCGAAGAAGTCGCGGTAATATTTCTTATTGTAGGGCATTCCGTAACTCTGCTGTACGAAACCGTCGACAAGAAGACCCCAGTTGCTGTCGTTTTCTCCGAAGTTAACCGGTCCGTCAATCGCCTCCATTCCCTTTGAGGCCAGCCAATTCCTTGAAACGTCAAAAAGCAAAAAGGCAGCTGTTTTGTCTTCGATGACTTCAAAAAACCCGATACCGCCAGTCTTTTGTCTGTAAACTGTTGAACGCAGGGTATCGTAAAAAGCGGCTATTCTGCCAATTGTATTTCCATTGTCATCCTTCAGTATCCACCGGATGGCTTCCCCCCTGCTGAAAGCCCTGTTGACGGAAGGATCAAATGTAGCTTCCAGCTCTGAATCAAGCATGCATACCCAGTTGGGATCATCCTTATAAAGGACCCTTGGCAGGTCGAGGAATGCCTTCCTGTCCCCGGTGGTTTTTACTTCTGTAATCTGCATTACGGTCAGGCTTTGAGAGGCAAATATAATCAGATTTTCTTATTTCAGAAACCCACGTGGAATGAGAACTATCTGAAATGCCGGGTTGAAAGTTCAGTTTCCGCTCGTGATGTTGCAGATACCAATTAATTCTATTTTATATCAATTATCCTGTGGTCGATAAGGATAAACAACAATCCAAGCATGAAGCTGTAAAGCGCGTATATTTTAAGAGGAATGTATTCCGAAGGACGGATCTTCATCTTGGCCCAGAGATAGGTGACAAGATAAAGTTTACTTATAAGGTAAACTACAAAAGTTGCAAGTGCAACACCTACTATGTTATAACCCCATTTTATCATCAGAAGGCTGAGCGGGATGTTAAGTGCAATCTCCAGAACTGCTGCTATAAGTGTGATATTTGTCTTTTTCCTTCCCACAATTATTGTCTGGGGAAAGATAAGACGCGGGATAACCAGCAGGGAATAAAGAAGGAATATGTCGGCGCTTTTCTGGAATTCAGGGGTGAACATTCTCGGATAAATCCAGCGTGCGAACAGCATGATCACCATGGTTGAAGGGAAGCATATGTGCATCAGCCTCTTTGATTTCTCCCTGATTTTTGCCAGGGAGTCCTTCATCTGAGTTCTTGTTGAGAATTCAGGCAGCATGGCATTACTGAGTCCGTTAGCCAGCATGAGTGCCAGGGGGAATTCCTTGGCTCCGTATCTGAACCAGGCAAACCATTCCGGATCGCGATAGACTGCAGATACGATAATACCGTCAATATACTGGGCCGATCCGCTTATAAGGGTTGTGATAACCAGAGGAAGGCCAAGATAGAAATGCTCCTTCATGAATTTTGCCGAGATTCTCATTTCGGTATATCTTCGGAGGAGTATTATAAGCCAGACCCATCGGAGTCCTGTAACTGCCAGCAGACCGTAAACCGCCCAGATGATATCCTTGCCCATGAGAACTGGTGCTATTACCAGAATGAGCTGAAGGATAAAAGTATAGAATCCATACTGGAAGATCCTGTGCGATCTGTTATTAAGCAGGTATATGTATTCAATCAGGCAGACCGGACTGCTAAGCAGGACGTAAAGTAGCAGAAGGTTCAGATAGGGGACGTTCCCGCTGAAGTTAAAGACCGAGAAGTTACTCTTGAGGGCGTGACCAATTGCAAAAATCAGCAGGCTGAAGAAGCTGAGGAGCAGGAATGCATTAAATATCTCGGGCGATTTTCCGGTACCGTTATCACCGGTTTTCCTGTAAGTCCGGTTCCGGTGATAAAGAGGAAGAAGCGACTGAATGATACCCGTTACCCAGAAGAAGCTGACCAGTCCCGAGATGAACAGGAACATTTCCCATGCCCCGATCTCGGAACGGGTAAGATGGCTTTTTGTAAAAACAATGCTGATAATAAGGAAAACGGTAAACTTTATCAGCTGAAAAAGCTGGAGTCCCGAAATATTATCTATCAGTTTTATCTTTCTCAATAGTGAAAGAAATGGTAAGGATTCATCTGATAACAAACGTCTGCAACAAATATTGCAAAGTGACTTCCCGATTTTTGAACATCAAAGTTAACAATTGAAATCAAGCAGCAGAAAATAATTTGAAAATTTTGTTAATAGGAATATTTCGGCTTATTTTGCACCCCTGAAACGGTGGATGTAGTTCAGTTGGTTAGAACGTCGGATTGTGGTTCCGAAGGTCGTGGGTTCGAACCCCATCTTCCACCCACCAAAAAAGCCCTTACTGTTGAAAAGCAGGACGGGCTTTTTCCCATTTCCTGTATCTGGCATAGGCCAGGACTGCGAGTGAAACAAGGCCGGCGACCGCCACATAAACAAAGACCGGCACCGGCACCGGATCGCCTCCGGCATAGGAATGAAGTCCGGTAAGGTAATAGTTTACCCCGAAATAGGTCATCAGCACCGACGAGAATGCGAACAGCGACAGCAGGTTGAAGGTATATATATCCTTCAGGCCCGGCATCATTCTTGCATGAATGACGAAGCTGTAAACGATGATGGTTATCAGCGACCATGTCTCCTTGGGATCCCAGCCCCAGTACCTGCCCCATGATTCGTTTGCCCATACCGCGCCAAGGAAAGTGCCGGTCGTTAGCAGATATAACCCAATGGTAAGCGATTTGTAGTTGATTACAGTCAGGTCGTCAACAGTTGCTGAGATTCTTTCCAGACTTGACTGCCCGGAAAGCGACAGCAGTATCATTGCTATTATTGCAAGTATTGCACCAAGTCCCAGGAAACCGTAGCTGGCGGTTATAACCGACACATGAAGCGTAAGCCAGTACGACTGCAGTACCGGTACGAGGTTGGTGATCTCCGGGTCCATGAAACTGAGGTGCGCCACCAGGAGAGTCAATCCCGAGAGGACAGCCGTAGCCGGTAATGCAAAAAGCGACCTTCGGCTGAAAATAAATCCGGCAAGCAGGGTTACCCATGAAATGAAAATCATCGATTCATAGCCGTTGCTCATAGGAGAATGACCTGAAATATACCATCTCAGGCCAAGTCCGAGAGTATGGACCAGGAATCCGGCAAAGAGTATCCAGCTGAGAATCCGTGTAAACAGAAGCGGGGATCTCTTTCCCTTTATTACCATTACAATCAGACCGGCAAGCATAAGAATACCTATGGCAAGATAGAAAGGGAAGAGCCGTTCAAAGATCATCATCCTGTAATACAGTAATTCCGCATTTATCCTGGTCTGTGACGGGAGTTCGTAAGCAGTAAACCTCGACTGGTATTCCTTTACCGATCCGGCAACCTGTCTTGCTGTGGAGGTATTTCCGCTCCTCAGGGCATCGGACAGAACAGGTATCACATTCGCGATAAAAACCGAGTCGTCCCGGTTAAGTGCAGTCTTGAGTGCTTCTTCGGGTGAACCCCAGTTCAGACTTCCATCGTGAAGGGGAAATATTCTGGTAAAGCCGCCGGTATAAATTGTATAAAGGATATTCACTCTCTCATCCACTTTCATTAACTCCTTATCGGCCCTGGTCCGTGATCCGGGGGATTTGGAATAGGCCCCTCCCACCTGATCCGAAAGCTTGTATTTTCCTGTCGGTAGGTCGACAAGGTCTGAAAAAGAAGCATAGGTGCCTGTAATACCGATGATTTTCCGGATATCCCTGTTTGAAACTTTAATCATTTGTACATCCTTCCAGTGATCGAAGTCGAGATACACGCCAAGGAAAACCTGCATGGAGGTCAGATCCTGGAATTTATTTTCCCTTGTCACCTTTCTCAGAATATCGTTGCTCAGGGTGAAGAGAGGTTCCGTACGTCCCTTCTGATCCTGAACGAGTACTTTCGAAAACTCATCTGCCATCTTCCTGTCAGGAACCAGTTTCTGTGACCATACATTCATCGAGCCGAACACTAATAATACCAGCAGGGAAGCTGCTGACTTCTTTCTCAGGGCCGAATCCCAGAATCCTGAGTGAACTGTACTGAACAGCGATTTCCTGTTCAGCAGCGACAGGATCATGAACAGAATCAGCAGACCATAGCCTGCATATGTAACTAGCATTCCTGCAGGATCGTGATTGACTGAAAGAATGGTGCCCATCTCGTCCTGGTCGTATGATGACTGATAAAATCTGTAACCTTTGTACTTCAGGATGTTGTTCATGAAAATGGTGAAAGGCTTCTCAATTCCGGAATCCCTGTCAACAAGAATGATCTCGCTTTTGTATCCCGAAGGACTGTTTGATCCCGGGTATCTGTCGAGGATGAAGTCATTCAGGCGGAGAGAGAAAGGAAGAGTGATTTCTTCGGAGCCGAAGCTGATTTCAAGGGTATTCCCATCAATCACAGCCGACCCGGATGTAAATGACTGATTCTCATTATCCCACAGGATTATTTCCTCTGCAGGCCTGCCGTCGGACCTTACGCTGAATATGAAAGCATTTTCACCTGTTTCCCTCATCTCCATGTCGGCCGATACAATCCTTGTATCCCCGTGTATTTCCATCTGCTGCGGAACAATGCTGATGTCATTTATCCTGAAAATTTTCATTGGCTGAAAAGCAGCTGTATCACCCTGGCTGTAGGAAAGGGACTCACCGGCCATCATACCGTCGCGGACGAAAGGAAGGGCAGAGCTAAGGTAAAAGGATGATGAATCGTATGTAATTGACACGTCTTCCTGTTCGCCGGAACGAAACCCGACTGAAATATCCCTTATTTGCACCGATTCGCCTTCCTTCAGGATAAACGTCTGCCGTGTCAGGCTGTCGGCTGCCACAAATGATATTATTGCTCCTTTTCCGGCTACGCCCTTTTCGACTACTTCAGCAGCGTTTACAACTATTCTTGAAAGCAATATTTCGTAACCGGTTCCTCCGCTACGGATCTTTTTTCTGAAGTTTCCGGCCGATTTCATGCTCATATAGTATTTTTCGGAGCTCTGATCCACAATTGTACCCGATGCATCCATTAGTTTGTGTCCTATAAACCGTCCGGCCGAATAACATTTATACTGTTCCTCTCCCTCCCGGATATGGATTGATCCCTCCCAGCCTGCATAACGGGTAATTGCTGATCCCGTCAGAATAAGGATAAATGAAAGATGGAAAAGGAATATTGTCAGCTTCTGTTTCCTGTAAAGCCTTAAGGTAATTACCTGACCGATAAGATTAACTGCCATAAGTAGCAGAATCAGCTCGAACCACCTGGTGTCATAAACAAAGTTGTAGGCAGCCGAAGAACCGTAATCATTTTCGATGAACGTGGCAGCAGCCATCGAAGCGGCGCTTATAACAAACAGGATCCCCATGAAAACCGGGGAAATAAAGAGTTTCAGGATTTTCACATGAAAATAATTTTACTGAATCTGATAAAGACTTCCTGCCTTTATCTGCCGGTTTGCGAAAGTATGAAATGTTTCAGAATTTATAAGAATTATCTTCTATAAGCTTATCGGCTATCCTCCTTCTGGCGTCTTTTGAATTGACAAAGCCAACTCTAGTAAGTTCTTCGGCTGTCCTGGCGAGCGAAGACAGCGATTCGGGTGAAGCGAACGAGCAGATGGCATCCGTAGCTTCTTTTCTAAAAAGGCATGCCGTCTCCCATATATTGACGTCGAGAATGTCCCTGAAGACGGATACTTCTCCTCTCCTTGCCTCAAGTTTCTCAACTCTGAGTGCCAGCGACTCCGACAGATAGGTTTCCATCATCATATTGGCGATATTGTTCATTACTTCCTGTTCGTGCATGAGGCCCTTTGCAAACTGTTTCATTGACCCGTGTATACAAATGAGGATGAGCTTTTTGAAATTATCCAGATATCTCTTCTTCTCCTGGTGATAAGTTTCGCCTGCGGTTCTGCCGTCATTCAGATTATCAATGTTGATGAACAGTTTCTCCGCTTCTCCGAAAAGGTCAAAGTCGCCTTTCATAGCTCTTTTCATTGCAGTGTCGGAAACCAGCAGCCTGTTAATCTCATTAGTCCCTTCGAATATCCTGTTGATGCGTGAATCCCTGTAAGTTCTTTCAACATCCATCTCGGCCGAATATCCCATACCCCCATAGATCTGAACAGCCTCATCAACAACCAGGTCGAGCATTTCCGAGCCGGCCACCTTCAGGATTGCTGCCTCGACAGCATAATGGCTTATTGCATCAATAGAAGCCCTTTCCTTGTCGCCGCATTCCGACTTATACTTGTTCATAAGCTCATTTATATCCCTGCTAACCCGGTAAACAGCCGATTCAGATGCATAAAGCCTGATAACCTGTTCAGCCAGTTTGTGCTTGATGGCCCCGAAGGAAGATATCAGGACGCCAAACTGCTTGCGCTCGTTTGCATACCTGACAGAATCGTTTATAGTCTTCTTTGCAGCACCCAGGACGTTTGCTCCCAGCTTGATCCTGCCCATGTGAAGAATATTGAGGGCAATTCTGAATCCTTCTCCCCTTTTTCCGAGAAGGTTTTCTACAGGTACTTTAACCTCGTTGAAATATATCTGAGCGGTCGATGATCCCTTTATCCCCATTTTATGTTCATCGGGACCAATCACCACTCCGGGATATCCGGTTTCTATGATGAAGGCGCTGAGCACCCTGTCGTTGTCGATCTTTGCAAAAACGACCAGTGTATCGGCAAAGCCGGCATTTGTAATCCACATTTTCTGGCCATTGATTATATAGTTTTTCCCGTCGTCTGAGAGTTTTGCGCTTGTTTTTCCGGCATTTGCATCACTTCCTGCTCCCGGCTCGGTAAGGCAGTAGGCTCCTAACAGTTCACCGGTTGCCAGTCTGGTGACATACCGCTGCCGCTGGTCCTCGTTTCCATAATACAACACCGGAAGCGTGCCAATACCGCAGTGGGCCATGAAAGCAACTGAAAAGGATGCACCGGCTCCGGTGGTTTCAGCCACGAGCATCTGGGTAATGAAATCCTGTCCGAATCCGCCGTACTCTTCCGGAATCGAGATACCCAGCATTCCCAGCTCACCCGATTTTTTGAGGATCGTCTTCATCAGTTCCCTGTCGCATTTCTCAAGATCATTCATTTTAGGCATCACCTCGGTCTCGAGAAAGTCACTGCAGGTCTGGGCTATCATCTTCTGTTCCTCGCTGAATTCCTCAGGAATGAAGATGTCGGCCGCATCAATCGAACTTACAAGGAATTCACCGCTTTTCAAGAGTTTTCTGCTTTCCATATACTATGCTTTAAATAATTTTCTGTATATCATTATCTGTCAGGCCGGGAGAGCCTGTCATCTTGCTGCATTTCCATTGCTTCCGCAACAAGTTCGGCAATATCGAGGTTTCTTACATCCTCTTCCCTGTTCTTGTATTTCAGTCCGTCAGTCATCATTGTCATGCAGAACGGGCATGCAGTTGCTATTATATCTGCACCTGTTTCCAGGGCCTCCTCGGTTCGTTCGATGAATATTTCCTTGCTCCCCTTTTCGGCCTCCTTGAACATCTGTCCGCCGCCGGCCCCGCAGCACAGAGCAAAGCTTCTGTTCCTCTTCATTTCAGTAAAGCCCTCAGAAAGTGCCTTTACTATGGCCCTTGGTTCGGAATAGATGTTGTTTGCCCTTCCCAGGTAGCAGGGATCGTGGAAAGTGATTGTTGCACCTTTCATTTTGTCCCTGTTCACCTTTAGCCTGCCTTCAGTAATAGATTTTTCTATGAACTGAAGATAATTGATCACCTCAAAATTGCCTCCCAGATCGGGATATTCATTTTTAAAAGTATTAAAACAATGGGGACAGGTGGTGATTATCTTTTTGATGTCATAGGTCTTAAGTATCCCGATAACCTGCATGGCCTGCATCTGGAAAAGCATCTCATTGCCAGCCCTGCGAGCAGGGTCACCTGTGCATGTCTCCTCTTTCCCGAGTACGGCCCAACTGACATTGAGCCTGTTAAGTATCGCGGCAAATGCCCTGACCACCTTTTTATACCTGTCGTCGTAAGCTCCGGCGCATCCGACCCAAAAAAGATATTCTGGCTTAACATCTGCCGGGAGTTCTGAAAACACCGGAATTTCAAATTCCAGATTCTTTGTCCAGTTCAGCCTGTCCTCAGGCGGATACTGCCAGGGAGCCCCGTTGTTTTCAATATTACTGAACACACTTTTAAGCTCACCCGGGGCTGCCCCCTCCTCGAGGACCAGGTAACGGCGCATGTCGATGATCAAAGATGGCTGGTTAATGTTCACGGGGCACTCCTGAACGCAGGCATTGCAGGTGGTGCACGCCCAGAGTTCTTCCTCGGATATATAGTCGCGGAGGAGCGACCTGTTTTCGGTGTAATCTTTCCCGTTACTGACCATCAGAGGCCCTATCTCCTTCATCCTGGCCCTGAGATTCATCATCACCTTTCTGGGCGACAGCTTTTTACCTGTCAGGTTGGCCGGACACACCGATGTACATCGTCCGCATTCGGTACACGAGAGGGAATCGAAGTAGTTTTTCCAGGTCACATCCGGGGCGTCCTTCACTCCGAACCTTTCAGGCACGGCATCAGCAGGCGCCTGTGTAAAAGAAGTGTCCGGGTTCAGCATCATCCTTACCTCCCTTGTTATACTGTCCATGTTGTCGAGTTTTCCGGGAGGATCGAGTCTTGAAAGGAAAACGTTGGGCACCGACATGAATACATGGAAGTGTTTTGAATAAGGAAGGTAATTGGCAAAGAAGAAGATAGTGAGGATATGCACCCACCAGCCGACCTCATAAAGTGTATGGAACTGAGCTGCAGAAAATCCGGAGAACAGATCAGCAACGATCCTGCTAACCGGGTAAATACCGTATATTTCTTCTCCCGACAGGTGTTGAAGTCCAATATAACCTGTATTCATCAGGATGAGCGATACCATAAGGAGCAAAATAAGGGAAAGCGAAACGATTGCATCGATATGCGATTTTGGCTTCATTTCCTCACCGCTGAATCGCCTGACGTGCAGAAGGCTTCTCCGGACAGTGAAAATTACAATCGCAATGCCCACGAGAAGGGCGAAAACATCTCCTGACGCCATAAGCACATCATAAACCGGACCAAGGAACCTGAGTGATTTTTCAGCTCCTGAAAGGCCGTCAATCACCATTTCAATACTTCCGAAAATGATTATGCAGAATCCCCAGAACACCAGCGCATGAAGAAATCCTAATACCGGCCACCGGAATATCTTTGTCTGACCGAATGCCACCCGCATTACCAATCCAAAACGTAAGCCGAAATCCTTTACCGGAAATGCAGGCCTTGTAAAACTGAAGAATTTGATCAGCCGATTTACCGTATAAGAGAAAACGGCAATCGTAATAACAAGGACAACTGTGAAAATCAATTGTTTCAGCATAATGAGAAATCTTAACCCTTTGTTTTTATGCCACAAAGGCACAAAGATGCGAAGTATTATTTTGTGTTGATAAATCTGCGAATTCCGTCTTTTATAAGGGGAACATTAAAATTGATAAGGTAACCCAGTCTGTGCCCGGTTAAAATTAGGTGACTAATAATTTGTGCTTCCCAAACTGGATTTACAATGTCAACTGCCTTAAGCTCAACAACTACTTTATTCTCAACCAACAAATCAAGCCTAAGCCCTTCATCAAAAATGATCCCATCATAGACAATTGGTACATCCAGTTGCCTTTGAACGATCAGACTACTTTTTCTCAATTCATGACATAAACATACCTCATAAACTTTTTCAAGTAACCCTGGGCCAAGAGCTTTACGAATAGTAAATGATGCATTTACTATCTGCTTTCCAATATTTTCTTCTTCAGATGAAAGAAGCTTTTCCATTTTGGATTTCTTTGCGACTTAGCGCCTTAGTGGCAAAAAAATCTATTTCTTTAAATTCTTAACTGCATCCACCAGTTTGGGAAGGACCTTCATTGCATCGCCGACTATTCCGTACTGGGCCGATTCGAATATCGGTGCATCCTTGTCGCTGTTTATTGCAACTATGTATTTTGAAGAACTCACACCTGCCAGGTGTTGTGTTGCTCCTGAAATGCCGACAGCCAGGTAGAGGTCCGGAGCTATTATTTTTCCGGTTTGACCTGTATGCTCTTCATGAGGTCTCCATCCTTCGTCGGAAACAGGCCTTGAACAGGCTGTTGCCCCGTTCAGCAGAGATGCCAGTTCAACGAGGGGTCCCCAGTTGTCGGGCGACTTCATTCCGCGGCCGCCCGATACCACTATCGCGGCATCACTTAGCAGCATTTTGCCTGTCTGCTTGTGAGTTTCCGTGACCGTTGTTGCCACAAGCGACTGATCTATTTCGGCTTCTGCTGTTTCGGGTATGGCTCCGGTTGGCCGCTCAGTTATTTCGCACGAATTCTGTGCCAGGGTGAGAATTTTGATTTCCGACCTGATCACAACATCGGCAAAAGCGTTTCCTGAGTATGCTCTTTTATAAACGGTGAAAGGTTCTATGCTCAAGGGCAGTTTGCTTACACCCGAACCGATCCCGGCCTTCAGCCTTACCGAAACCCTTGGCGCGAGAGCCTTGCCTGTCATATTGTTTGAGAAAATTATGACTTTGGAACCCTCTTTCACCGCAAGGTCGGCAATGGCCTTAGCGTAGGCGCGGTTATCCATAACCTCCAGGTTACTGCTGACAAGACTCAAAATCCTGTCGGCGCCGTACCTGCCAAGCTCCTTCAAATCTTCATCGCCGGCCTTACCAATCGTGAAGGCTATGACTTTCATATTCATCATACGGGCGACGGATGAAGCATAGGAAACCAGCTCATAGGAAAGCTTCTTGAATTTGCCATCCCAATTTTCAGCATATACCAGAACAGACATATGTTTGAATTTTCGTTATTTGACTCAGATGACTTTTGCCTCGTTCTGAAGCAATTCTATTAGCCTGGCCGGATCGTCCGCATCAATGAATTTACAAGCGGCCCTCGGCACCGGCTTTTCAAATCCGGCGATTTCTGTAAGTGAATCACAATCAACAGGCTCATGCACTTTTATGGGCTTGGTCCTTGCTGTCATTATGCCCCGCATCGATGCAATCCTGGGTTCTTTGGCGATACCCTTCTGAACAATTGCCACGAATGGCACAGGCACTTTTACGCTTTCCCTTCCACCATCGATTTCACGAGTAAGGACAGGAACCCCATTTTCAATAGTCAGACCGGAAACTGATGATACCGAAGGAATGCCGAGGAATTCCGAAATCATTCCGCCAACTGCCGAACCATTGAAGTCGCTCGATTCAATTCCGCAAATAATCACATCGAATCCCTCCTTACCGATTGCTGCTGCAATCTGGCCCGCTGTATAATAGGCATCGGACGGATTGCAGTTGATCCTTATTGCATCATCGGCTCCGATTGCAAGGGCTTTGCGGATGGTGGGTTCGGACGCTGCCGGACCGGCATGTACCACCGTTACCTTTTTCACCCCGCTGGCGGGATCATCCCTCAGTTCAAGAGCTCTGGTAAGTGATAATTCATCCCATGGATTGATTACCCACTGAATACCCGATATGTCAATAGAGGCATTCCCCTCGGAGAATTTTATCCTTGTCGTAGTATCGGGAACATTGCTGATACAGACCACTATGTTCATCAGTAAAGAATTTTTTGAATGGATTTTTTTGTCTTAAAGGCGTCAAATATAATAATTATAGCTTCATCTGCAAATCGGAGCAAACTCATTTTTTAAGATGTTCGAAAGAAGCCTACATCATAATTATTTATACTATTGATATTTACAAACTTTAAAAAGGATAATTCAACACCCTGGTCGAAAGATTCGGATTATTCACTCTTTATCTCAAATTTACCCTAATCTATATACACATCTTTTTAAAGTTGGATCACTTCATTGCCATTTACGCACCAACCCCCCTTTAAACCTTCCCTTGGGGTCTCCACCCCCAACCCCCCAAGGGGGGCTATAAGAAGTAGACATTGAATGTTTTACAATATTTATGGAGAAAAAACGTACAATGATTGCGAATTTCAAGCCCCCCTGGGGGATTTGGGGGTGGAGCTTATGGGTAAAAAATGACAGTAGTTGGAAAAATAAAGAATTTCAATAATCAAGCTGTGTATTTAGATAAGCAAATTTAACCAGGGGTTGACAACCTATGATTTTTAAGCTTAAATTCGCACGCTTTATATAAGTGTAACCAGCAAAGTTAAGTGAAAGACAGAATAAGGATATACGGCGGTATTTTTCTGGCGATGATCTTCTGGGCCTTTTCCTTTATATGGTTCAAGGTAGCCAACGAGACCTTCCTTCCGATAACAATTGTCTTTTTCCGTCTTATTGCTGCCATATTGATTCTAACTGCCTATCTGGCAATCAAGAAGAAATTTGTAAGGATAAGAAAGGAGGACAGGAAGCTTTTCATCATGCTTGCTGTATTCGAGCCTTTTCTTTATTTTCTTGGCGAGAGTTTCGGGCTCACCTATGTATCTGCCACCGTAGGATCTGTACTGATATCAACCATCCCGGTTGTTGCAACCATTGGGGCATGGATCTTTCTGAAGGAACGCCTCAAACTTATAAACTATGCAGGAATAGTACTGTCTTTCATGGGTATTCTGATCTTTGTGATCGACAAGAGCGGAACACTATCATACAATGTCAAGGGGCTAGCCCTCATGATGCTGGCGGTTTTCTCGGCTTCAGGCTATAATCTGACTCTCAGCCGGCTGGTCGGGAAGTACGAACCTGTTTTTATTGTCAATGTTCAGAATACGCTGGGAGCCATCCTCTTCCTGCCGGTATTCCTGATATTTGAAGCCGGTCATCTGGCCGAAACTACTCTTACCCTGAAAGCATTTATCCCAATAATTGAGCTTGCCGTTTTCGCTTCCTGCGGAGCATTTATTCTCTTTGCCTACTCCGTGAGAAATCTGGGCATAACCAGGGCGAACGTATTTACCAATTTTATCCCAATATTCACAGCCTTCTTCTCTTTCCTGATACTTGGCGACAGGCTGACTCTTCAGAATATTGCAGGTATGATGGTTGTGATAGCCGGGCTTATCATGTCGCAGATGAATGGGCGTCATAAAAAGAGCGATGATGCTCTTATCCTTACCGGAAAGACGGCCTGAGTTTCGAAGCAATATTCTATATTTACATCGATGAGCCTGAAATGGCAAAAAGGATTTCAGTCATATCGCTGCTTTTGCTGCTGACTGTCCGGGGGTTCTCCCAGACAGGTGGTGACAATGTATATGAGTTCCTCAACCTGACTCAGTCGGGACTGGTATCTTCCCTTGGAGGAACAAATGTCTCGCTTACCGAAAGCAGTCTGAATCTGGTCTGGACCAATCCTGCTCTTCTCTACCGGAGCATGTCGGGCAATGCTGCTCTGAACTTCACAAATTATCTTGCAGGGGTCAATTACGGTATGGCACTCTATTCACATGCATCGGGAAAATCGGCCGTAATTGCCGGAGGAGTTTCATACCTGAATTACGGATCATTCACTGAAGCCGACGAAACCGGAACCATTACGGGTTCTTTCAGTGCTTCGGAATCATCACTTGCACTGATATACGCCCTACGGCTCGACTCACTGTTTTCGGTCGGAGTCAACTTCAAGCCTGTCATCTCTCAGCTTGAGAGATATAACTCTTTCGGATTTGCCTTTGACCTTGGAGCAGCGTGGCACAATCCCGGCAACTTCCTTTCCGCAGGCCTTGCCGTGAGAAACCTTGGTCTCCAGCTTACATCCTATGCAGGTGAATCCAAAGCCGGTCTGCCGCTTGAAGTTATTGCAGGTTTCTCCGCAAGACTCAGGCATGCTCCTTTCAGATTCTCCTTAACACTGAGACATCTGGAGCTTTTTGACCTGACGCACAATTATGACGGATCAGGCGGTGAAAACAAAACAGGCATGAAGGACATCACCGAAAAAATCCTTCGACATGTCGTCACCGGTGTGGAGATCATTCCTCACAGGAACCTGTGGCTGAGCGTCGGATACAACCATCAGCGCAGAAGCGAGCTTCAATCAGACATTAAAGCATCAGGAACGGGATTTTCGTGGGGATTCGGTATCAACGCCTCGGTGATTAGGATTGAATTCGGCCGCGCATCATATCACCTGGCAGGCGCATCAAACAATATATCCGTTATTTTCATACCCGACAGGATGTTTAAAAAGCAGCAGCCTTGAATCGGCCGGACCGGAAAATCATAAAATTGGTAACTTTGAAGCCGCAACGATATAAAGCCCGGGAAAAAATGAACAGGGCAAACTGCGATAAGAAAGAAGAAATGGAAAAGAAACTCATTATAGCTATCGACGGTTATTCATCGTGCGGCAAGAGCTCCTTTGCCAGGGCCATTGCCTCCGAGCTGAACTATATTTATATCGACAGCGGTGCAATGTACCGGGCGGTAACCCTATATTCAATAAGAAAAGGATATACAGGCAACGGAGATCAAAAAACCGGAAGTATAATCGAAGACCTCCCCACGATACATATCTCCTTCATTTACAACCCCGACATTGGCTCGTACGAAACCTACCTGAACTCCGAGAATGTTGAGGACGAGATCAGAAGTATTGAAGTATCCTCCCATGTGAGCCGGATAAGCCAGATCCATGAAGTCCGTGCCCGGATGGTGGAACTCCAGAGACAGATCGGTGTTTACAAGGGAATTGTAATGGATGGAAGGGACATAGGAACAGTCGTTTTTCCCGATGCCGACCTGAAGATATTCATGACAGCATCTGTTGATATCCGGGCAAAAAGAAGGTATGACGAACTCCGGGGAAAAAACATTGATGTGGACCTGGAAGAAGTAAGAATGAATATAATCTCGAGGGATATAGCTGATGAGAACAGGGACATCAGTCCCCTGAGAAGGGCTGATGATGCATTAGTGCTGGATAACAGCAGGATGACTGTCGATCAGCAGATGGAATGGGTGATGAAAATTATCAGGCAAAAAATAAATGAAGATAGAAATTGACCAGAAATCAGGATTCTGCTTCGGTGTTCACAATGCAGTAGAGATTGCGGAAGAAGCCCTGCTTGACGGGGAAAAAGTCTATTCGCTGGGTTCCCTTATGCATAACGACATGGAAATGCATCGTCTTTCTTCACTGGGATTGATAACAATCGACCATGAACAGTTCAGGGCCCTGAAAAACTGCAAAGTACTTATAAGGGCACACGGAGAACCTCCTGAAACATACAGGCTGGCCCTCGAAAACAATATAACTATAATTGAAGCGACCTGCCCCATTGTCAGAAAACTACAGTTGAAGATCAGGAAGACCTGGAATGACTTCAGAGACAGTGAGGGGCAGATAGTAATATTCGGGAAGCCGGGGCATGCAGAGGTGATAGGACTTATGGGCCAGACGGATAACGAAGGACTGCTTGTGTCAAAGGCGGCCGATATCGATAAGATAGATTTTTCACGTCCCGTGGCTCTCTTTTCCCAGACTACAATGGAGATAACCGAGTTTGCGAATATCAGGCAGCTGATATACGACAGAATGAAAGTAAGGGGAATTGCCGACCCCGAAAAGGATCTTATGGTCTTCAACACTGTCTGCAGCCAGGTTTCCGGCAGGGAGCCTCATCTCAGAGCTTTTGCCGCAGAGCATGATACAATTATTTTTGTCAGCGGCAAAGACAGTTCAAACGGCAGGATGCTTTACTCCGTATGTAAAAGCATCAATCCCGAAACTCATTTCATTTCATCGGTTGAGGAGATAGAAAAATCGTGGTTTGAAGGCAGGGAATCGGTAGGAATATGCGGCGCGACCTCAACTCCGAGATGGCTGATAAGGAAAGTAAAAAATCACATCCGGAACCTCTGAGGAATATACAACCGGAAATATGAAGGCTAAATCAAACAAGAAGTCAAGGATTGCGAGGCTTTCTGTCGCCTCAAACTCACTGCTTATTGCAATGAAATTTACAATAGGTTTTATAAGCGGATCCGTCAGTATTATTTCTGAAGCCATTCATTCATCAATGGATCTTGTGGCAGCTCTGATCGCTTTCTTTGCCGTAAGGGTTTCCGACACGCCACCTGATTCCAGGCATCCCTACGGACATGGCAAGGTAGAGAACATATCCGGAGTCATTGAAGGTCTGCTCATCCTTGTCGCAGCGTTTATAATTATTTTTGAAGCGGTAAAGAAACTGATTGGCAGTCACTCCCTTCCGGAATCTGTATGGATAGGTGCCATTGTAATGCTGATTTCAGGTATAGTCAACATCTATGTTTCGCGTAAACTATACAAAGTCGCCCGCGAAACCGGGTCGCTTGCGCTCGAAGCTGACGCGTTGCACCTGAAGACCGACGTTTACACATCGCTGGGTGTTGCTGCCGGGCTTGGGCTCATATACTTCACCGGTATTGTATGGCTCGATCCTGTAATAGCTATACTTGTGGCTCTTTTCATCCTTAAGGAATCCTATAACCTTATATCCAGGGCCTTCTCTCCCCTTCTCGATACTTCATGGCCGGAAGATGAAATCAGGGACCTTGAAAAACTCCTCAGCGAAATGAACGTAAACTTCCACGACCTCAGGACCCGTGTGGCTGGCAATTACAAATTCGTGGACGTTCATATTGAGCTCCCTGAGAATGAATCGGTTGGCAATGCTCATACTTACTGCGACAATATTGAGGAAAAACTTAAAGAAATATATTCTGACATTACTGTTACCATTCACGTAGAGCCTTGCTGACCGGGGCTTCCCCAACCGTGATGATCATTTCATATATTTTAATCTCAGGCTGTTGCTCACCACACTCACACTGCTCAATGCCATGGCTGCCCCTGCTATCATCGGGTTGAGCAGGAATCCGGTGAGAGGATACAGGATACCTGCGGCAATAGGGATACCGATAACATTGTAGATGAATGCCCAGAAGAGGTTCTGCCGTATCGTTCTGACTGTGTTTCGGCTTAAACGGATAGCCGAGGGTATTACCGAAAGGTCGTTCCCGATAATTGTCATTCCCGCAGCATCGATGGCTATATCCGATCCTCTGCCCATGGCGATGCTCACATCAGCCTGCGCAAGAGCCTGGCTGTCGTTGATACCGTCTCCGGCCATTCCGACAACCCTGCCCGATGACTGCAATGTCTTTATGAATTCCGCCTTATCTGAGGGCATCATCTCCGCTTCTAAGTTTTTTATCCCAGTCTGCCTCGCCACAGCTTCTGCAGTCTTCCTGTTATCACCCGTAACCAGGTAAACATCGATGCCCATTTCTCCCAGTCCAATCACTGCTTCGGCCGATGTGGCACGTAAAGTGTCAGAAACAGACAAAACAGCAATAACCCTTTTGCTGTCTGCAAACCAGATAACAGTGGATGCATTTCTCTCTTCCTCTTCAGCATATTTCATCAACGCTTCATCCGGCAAAAGGCCTTTGCCTGTGATCAGGCTCAGTGACCCGGCATAATAAACCTCGCCTCCCACGATGCCTGTTATTCCTTTCCCTGTAATGCTTTCCGCTTTTTCAACAGGAAGGTCTGAAGCATTTTTTTCGAGGAATCCGACCACCGCCCAGGCAAGAGGATGCTCCGAGAGCTTTTCGAGACTATAAAGAATATCTCTTCCCCTCAACTCTTCCGTTTCCTGCCGCCATCTGATCTTATCAACCGAAGGCTTTCCCCTGGTTAGAGTGCCTGTCTTGTCAAGTACAATCGCATTCATTCTGTGAGTCAGTTCAAGAGCTGCCGCGTCCTTTATAAGAATACCCTTTTCGGCTCCTTTTCCGATCCCGACCATTATCGCAGTCGGCGTTGCCAGTCCCAGGGCACACGGGCATGCGATGACCAGAACTGTTATCATTGCCATCAATCCCGGAGCAAAGCCGTCCTCCCCTAATGCAATCATCCAGACGGCAAAGGAAAGGACTGCAATAGCCACCACTGCCGGAACGAATATGGATGCAACTTTGTCAACCAGTTTCTGAACGGGTGCCTTACTTCCCTGTGCCTCCTGTACAAGTCTGATAATACTGCTAAGCAATGTATCCGATCCCACTTTTTCCGCAACAAACTGAAAGCTTCCCTTCTGGTTTATTGTACCGGCAAAGACCTCCGACCCGGGCTCCTTAAGCACTGCCACCGGTTCACCGCTTATCATGCTTTCATCAATATAGCTTCTGCCCGAGCTTACCCTGCCGTCGACCGGGATATTCTCGCCGGGTCTTACAAGAATTGTATCACCCGGGACTACCTTTGAGATAAGGAATTCACGGATCTCCCCGCCTGGCAGAACTTTAAACAAAGTTTTTGGCTGAAGTCCCATGAGCTTTTTTATCGCCGATGAAGTGTTCGCCTTTGCATTGTCTTCCAGAAGCCTTCCCAGAAGAACCAGGGCTATGACAACCCCTGCAGCTTCAAAGTAAACATGTGCATGAAGGCCCCTGCTGTGCCAGAACTCAGGGAAAAGAACATTAAACACACTGAACAGATATGCTATCCCCGTGCTCAGGGCAACAAGTGTATCCATTGTTGTGTGCCGGTGCCTGATTTGCTTCCATGCATTGATGAAAAAGGAAGATCCCGACCAGAATACAATAGGTGTTGCAAGTGCCCACATTATGTATTCCGACAATGGAAGGTCCATGAAAACCATGCTTACCAGGAACAGGGGAATTGCAAGGGCTATGGCGGTCACGGCCTTTCGTTTCAGCAGCCTGTGGTTAAGCATCTGAAGTGAAGCAAGCTCTTCCCTTGCAACTTCCGAATCGCTTGTTATCAGGTCATATCCTGCCGACACCACGGCTTCCCTAAGATCATCGGGAGTAACCTTCTCCGGGAGATAATCGAGGGTAACAATCTGGGATGCCAGGTTTACCGAAGCCGATACTACGCCCGGCTGCTTTTTTATTGTCGATTCAATGTTTGCAGCACACGAAGCACACGACATTCCTGTCACCGGAAACTGTTTCCTCACACGGTTCCCGGCTGTGGAGTCATTCGTATTATGAATTTCACTTTTCACTTTGCTGTGCCTTTGTTGTTCCCCATAATACTAACAAACAAGGCAGCAGAAAGTTAATCCAATTGCCGCAGTCTAAAAGATTTTATCTTGAACGTACCTCTCTTTTCATGAACGAAATGTATGAAAGCACGAAGCAGATTACAGTTGCTGCCACCAGACCGGTAAGCTGGGGCCAGACTATCATCAGGCTCTGTCCAAGGGGAAGCGATCCCGGAATGGTGCCGTAAATTTTCTCAACAGTCAGCGGACCGAGGGTTCTTACTGTAGGAACAAGCACAGTTGTGGTTGCGTCGCTGAACAATTGACCCGGAAGCACCCTGAAAAGGTTCATCACGAATTCCTGGTAAGCCATAACCTGTCCCGCCGAGGCATTGGCCGATGGTTCAGCTGCTTTTGCTATAAGGCTTACAAGAATACTGTAGAAGACCGTCAGGAAAAGCCACACGGCTATGCCGGCCAGGGCAGACGTTGCAGGCTGGCGGAATTTTACCGAAAAGAAAATCGACAGGTTAAGCCAGAAAGAAATATAGAGTATACTAATAAAAATGAAGAATACTATTCTCAGGAACTCATCAGCTGTGGGAGGAATCCCGATGGCAATCAGGCCTGCTCCGGTTACCAGGAATCCAAGACTGAACATCATAACGCTAAGCACTATAATGGCAGCGGTAAACTTACTGTTTAATACATAATCCCTGTGAACCGGCTGTGACAGAATGCGGCTCAGGGTTCCTCTGTTCTCCTCTGCATTTATTGCATCAAATCCCATTATCAATCCAAGAAGGGGACCCAGGAAGCTTATGAAAACGAAGAATGAAGGGAGCGTTCCATCCGATGCAGTGAACAACCTCAGGAAGATAAATGAGTCGCCCGTTGCATTGGCTTTTACCGCCTCATCAATATTTGAAATGGCTACTGATACCGAGCCAAGGCAAGTAAGAAAAACAAGAAGAAGCAAGATCATAAACCGCCAGCTCCTGACGTAATCAGAGATCTCCTTGTTTACCATTGCCATAAAAGGATGGAGAGCCCTGCTGCTCCCCTTCCCTGCTGAAATATTATCGCTGTTTTTCATATCCCTCGAAATAACGGTTATAAATATCATCCAGACCGTATTCCTTTCCCGAAAGGGAAGTCAGCACGTAGCCCGAATCGAGGATCACCCTTGCAATATCGCCTGATACATCGCCGGAACATGCTGATCTGAAAATATTGCCGCTGACCTCAACCGATACAATTCCGTCAATGTCACCCAGTTTCTGTTTTATCCGCGCAATAGTCTCTGCAGCCTTCACGGGATTTTCAGGCAGACTGACTCCTGCCTCGATTGCCAATGGCTCGTGTGAGAAGAGTTTGCGCGAAAGTGCGTCAATATCACCAACTGCGATCAGCTGACCTCCGACGAAAATACCTACCCTGTCACAGACGGTCTGTATCTGGTGCAGGTGGTGAGAAGAAAGCAGTACTGTATTCTTCTCTTCCCTGCTCAGCCGTACGATCAGCGAAAGAAACTCATTGACGCCACGCGGATCTATTCCCAGGGTAGGTTCGTCAAGTATTATGACCTCAGGTTCCTTTACAAGAACATCGGCAAGACCCAGGCGTTGCCGCATACCTCTTGAATATTTCCCGGCCTTTTTTGATTCCTCGCCCGACAGTCCGACTCTTTCAAGCAGATGCATCACTCTTTCCCTGGCTTCCCGTTCGGGTATGGAGTTAAGCCTGGCTGTATACATAAGGTTCTCGAATCCGGTATAGTCTTCGTAAAAACCGACATCCTCGGGCAGGTATCCGACTTTTCTTTTTACTTCAACCGGATTTGTTGTCGGATTAATTCCGCACACCCTTAGAGTTCCGGAAGTCGGTTCCGTAAGCCCGAGCATCATCAGTATGGTTGTCGATTTGCCCGCGCCGTTCGGACCGAGCAAACCAAATATTTCACCCTTATCCACACTCAGGCTGAGGTTGCCGACAGCGGTGAATGACCCGTATTTCTTAGTCAGGTCAGTTAATTCAATAACCGGGCCGTCCATTAATTACCTCCTTCCGTACTTGCGGAACAGATAAAAAATACCGCCGAGGGCTCCAAGAATGATAAAAACACCTACCCATCCCCAGAGCATTGGCGTTTTTACAGTAACTCTGAATGATATCCTGCTTGTCGATTCAGGTATCGTTGCATCCATGGTGGTTACATAATCGCCTGCAATCGCCTTCTTATAGGCTTTCAGTGTTGCCCCGACCTGAACAGACTCCCCGGGAGCTATTCTGTCGATGTTTGCAGGATCAAAAGTGACCTCCCAGTTCAACGGGGCACCTGATTCGAGTTTTATATTTAAAAGCTCCAGGGAACCTGTATTCTGGACAACCAGCGGAATACGTTTGGTTTCACCTGCCGTGATGCTGGTGCTGAGGAGTCCTGTCGGGGTGGTAAGATTGAGTCCGTATGTTCCTGTTATTACTACCTCGAAATCGAGTGCAGCAGTGGAAGCGCTTGTTGCAACCATTGCCCTGATTTTATAGGTCCCTGCTTTTGAATTATCGGGAGGATTGACATCCACTCCCATATCTA
The DNA here is from genome assembly GCA_016936695.1 of Bacteroidales bacterium. Classification (GTDB taxonomy): domain Bacteria; phylum Bacteroidota; class Bacteroidia; order Bacteroidales; family VadinHA17; genus LD21. The sequence continues at coordinate 22,223 of JAFGXK010000043.1, forward strand.
CCTTTCCGCTGGCAAGCACATCAACCGAAGTGGCCTGCTGGTAGTTCGGCTTGAAAGTCACAATCCAGCCCGGAGGATAATCGGCCGTCAGTGCATAATGCTGATTATCGGCCGTAAGATTGTTAATGGTAGTCTGAAAGTTGAATGTTGAGGTGGATGTTCCCTGCATGTTTGCCTGCTTGGTAGTGAACTCGGTTTTGTATGTTCCCTGCGAGGCGACAACAAGAGTCAGAGGCAGTTCATCAAAGTCGCCTGCCTTTACCTGGAACCGATAGCTTCCCCTGTTAACCTTTAAGGGAACTTCAACCCTCAGGGTAAAGCTTTTCTTATCGCCCGGAAGCACGGAGATCTCACTTACATTAAAGCCTCCCGATTTGACCGTGTTGTTCCAGCTTGCAGGTATTCCTGATACGGTAATCCCGGCGTTGATGATGTCATCTGAGTTATTAATAAGGTCGATCGAATAATCGACCGCCTCTCCCGGCGCTACCGAGATCTTGAGAAAGGGGGTGTAAAGCTTCACGCTGTCCGATGGAGCGGAAGCATTTGTACTAAGCGATAAACAGACCAGAATCGCTGTGGAAATTGCTTTCAACGAACAAGTACTGATTGACATAAACGTTCCTCCATTAATTTAAATGACAAAAAATACTGCCGCAAATGTAAAAATCATGTATTTTTTTTAAAAGCCCGATTTTTTAAATTACTGTTTGTATTTTCTTAAATTTTTGTTAAAAATCTCCTTCCGTCTAATACAATTGATGTTCAATTTACGGATATTTGCAGGTCCATCCGGACTCGCCTTACGCCGCATACCGCACGTCAAACATTGTTTTATTAACTTTATTGAGATATATTAAACTGAATTAAATGACACTAACAGAAAAAATTGCAGCCGATCTGATCACTGCCATGAAATCGAAAGATACTGTATCGCTCGAAGCCCTCAGGGCAGCAAAGACAGCGTTCCTGCTTGCTCTTTCGGAGAAAGGCTCCGGCAGCAGTCTGACACCGGAAGAGGAGACCAGGATAATCCAGAAACTTGTGAAGCAGAGACGCGAATCCGCACAGATCTACAGGGAAAACAACAGGACCGACCTCAGCGACAAAGAGACATCCGAAGCGGATGTGCTTGAGAAGTATCTTCCGGCAAAAATGAGCGAAGAAGAACTGGAGAGAGTCGTCAGGGCTATGATAGGACGGGTTGGGGCAAAATCAGCATCAGACCTCGGAAAGGTAATGGGCCCGGCCATGAAAGAACTTGCCGGCAAGGCCGACGGGAAAGAAATATCAGCGATGGTCAGGAAGCTGCTGGGATAATAAGAAAGTCGTGCGGTCATGCGGTCATGCGGTCATGCGGTCCTGCAGTCGTGCGGTTCCCGAATCGCCTCGCTCCCGGGATTTCGGCTGCGCCTCAACGTGCAGAGTCGTGCAATCATGCAGTCGTGCAGATTTTCCCTTTAAAACGTCTCTAAGCCATTTCGTCCCTCAGTCCCATCGTCTCCTCAAGCCTCACGCCTTCACTTATTAAAAGCCTGTCGACTTGTTGTCGGAGCCGTCGAGCTTCAGAGTCATCTCATTCACCTCGTCATCATCCCATTCAACCACCGAAAATGATTTAACCAAAAACAAGTCTCCATCGTGAATTTGGAAAGTTTGCTGGCCGGCAAGTATTTTCTTACTGTTTCTTTTCGTAGACCATCTTCTCAATAAGGTCACCATATGAAGAATTGGCCGTCGATTCTATAACAAGGGTCTCTCCGTCGAGCTTGTAAACCTCATTTATTGTTATGTCACCGCCATCACCTATCGTCATCTTTGAAACCACCTTCAGGCTTGTCTTGTCATCCGACCATGCGCAGGTTGACTTCTTTTGCATGTCCTGAAATGCCGTATTTGTGCATTCTTTCCCGTCGAGTGTGAGCTTGTCGGTGCTGACGAATGCCTGTCCCTGGAACTCGGAATGCTTTTCAACCGACATGTCATTGCCGGTCTGTGCAATGATCACCTCTTTTGGAGCCATTGAGAATTCAGCTCCAAGGGTACTTTTGGTATCATTCAGCTTCCATGCACCGCTGAAATCGGGTCCCTGTGCAAAAATCGCTGAAGAAAAAATTACAGCGGCAGAAATGAGTAAAAGCTTTTTCATAATGCGCATTGACTTAAGTTGATAATAAAAGATACTGATAATATTGGGTTAAATGATTGTATTTATTTTGAAGTTGCTGCTTGCGTTTAACCACGGAGTAACTCGGAGTCAAAAACGGAGTAACACGGAGTTAAAGAAGTTTTATATCGAACGTCTCTCAGTCTCTCAGTCTCTCAGTCTCTTCCTCACGCCTCACGCCTCACACCTCACACTTCATGCCTTTCCTCCTGCCAACTGCCACCTGCCCAACTATTTCTTATACGGCTCGGTGACTCTTTTCAGAAGTGCTATTGTGGCCTTGATGCCCTCATCCTCGCTGAGCTTGTTACCCTCGTATTCGACATCGATGTAACCTCTGTAGCCTGAATCGTAAACGATCTTCATCATTCTCTCATAATCGATCTGTGTATCGTTTCCGTTCTCGTCGAAATCATGAGTCTTGCCGCTTACCCCCTTTGCATAGGGCATCAGTTCCTGGACTCCCCTGTAACGGTCGTATTCATAGAAGTTGCCAAGGTCCGGAAGTGTTCCGCAGTTGGGTTTGTTGATGCATTTCATTATTTCGGCAAGCCATTTCCCGTAGGATGAATTGCCCCCATGGTTTTCAACGATCACGTTTATCCCGAAATCTTCGGCATAGGCGGCAAGTCTGCCGAGGCCGTCGATTGCTGCTTCCTGCATCTGGCCCATGGTTCCGCGGCCGGCGGCATTTACTCTGATCGAATGACAACCAAGGAATTTGGCGGCCTTCACCCATTTGTGGTGGTTTTCAATTGCTTTGTTCCTTGCTGCCAGGGAGGTGTCGGCAAGATTCCCTTCCCCGTCAACCATAATAAGAAGGCTTTTTACACCGTACTTCTCACACTCGCTTTTCAGCTGAGCAAGGTATTCCATATCTTCTGCCTTTCCCTTGAAGAATGTGGAGACATATTCCACTGCATCAAGACCATAGGTCTCCTTTGTAATCCTCGGGAAATCCATGTTGGTGATAGTACCCTTCCTCAGGGTGCGGTTAAGCGACCACTCTGCAAGGGATATTTTGAAAGCCGGTTCCTGACCATACAGGCTGATGCCGGTTAACAAGGAAACAAGAATTAATGTTAAGATAGATTTGAGTTTCATATTAATGGATTTAGGGTTTAGTATATATGCCAAATTTAAACAAAAGAGTCAAACATCCTTCAAGAGTCAAAAAATAAAAATGCAGGATTGCCCGATGGCAGGCCCTCAACAGCTTCGACACTGACAGGAATGACGTTTATTCTGCCTTTTTGCCGTTTACAATCACATTATTTACTGTAAAGCCCTGAACTACATCCTTTTTAAAGGTATCGTTTTCAGCTTCTACCGACAGGTTTTCGAAGGTAAAGGAAGAGAGCCTGTCATTTTCGGTAATCGCCACATCAAAGAATATCCTGCATTTCAGGTCGATATTCCTCATTGTTATGTAAGAAGAATAAGATATCGGCACATCCTTTCTGCCCTTCAGGTCGAAGAATTGTGTCCATGGTTTTATATAAATAAGGCTGTGGGCATCACCGGTGATGTTCTCAACTGTAATATACTCGTATTTCTGAGGAGTGTCAGGACGCATTTTGAGCCAGAGCACCCGCATTGCCTGATCAATATGACAATCGCGCATCACAATATTCCTGTTATGGATTGATTCACTGCCGCAGGTCAGGGCAGAATGGCAGAAGCCGAAGTTGCACTTCTCGATTATGATGTTAATGTTTTCGCCGTTGCATTCATCGGTGTCGGCCCATGGTCCTTTCCCGCCTTTCAGGGCTATTGCGTCGTCGTTAACCGACATGTAGCAGCCCCTTACGTGAACGTTGGTACAGGCATCAACATCGATGGCGTCGGAGCTTGGCGCCTTCACCTTGTCGTGGGGGGAAAAGATATGAAGGTCGAGGATCTTAACATTGCTGCATTTATAATAATGGCTCGTCCAGAAACCGGTGTTATGCAGGCTGACATCCTGAACCCTTACGTTGTTGCAATCACGGATAAAGACCAGCCTGGGCCTTGAGACCTCAAGGTTGGTGCACATCGGGTTTTCTATGCGGCGCTGCCAGAAAGCCTGCCAGAATTTGAAGCCGTTCCCGTCGATGGTACCGTTGCCGGCTATTGTAAAACCGTCGACTCCGTATGCATTGACAAGCGCAGGGTAATAATCGAGGCATTGTCCTTCCATCCTGGAAGGCATCAGCGGGTAGTCAGCAATATCGTCGGAACCCTTTAGTTTGCCTCCCCCGGCAATCCAAAGACTGGTACCTTTCTTAAAAAAGAGTGCCCCCGACATGAAGGTGCCTTCGGGTATCACAATTACCCCGCCTCCCTGCTCCGAAGCGCTGTCAATCACTTTCTGGATTGCGGAAGTCTGAATAATAGTGCTGTCGGCAACCACTCCGAAGCCGGTTATCAGGAATTGCCTTCCCAGATCATCAAGGCTGACCTTTGTTGTATCCCTGAACCATTCGGGCACCGGTGTGCCGTCGGGAAACAGATCCGGGGCAGTTCCTCCCGAACATCCCGAAAACGAGGATACTGTAATGTAAAGAGCGACAAACCAGGCATTTCTCAACATAATAAGGTTTTTCATATTAATAATCATTAAACAGCCCTCGGCCGACCCAAGAGTCATCCGCAATAAACCTGCAGATTCCATTGAATTTATTCAACTATAAAAGTATCAAATATATCAGAAATAATTCGGGTTAAATTCATGGAATCACCTGATGAAATCTGAAAACCATTATTCGGGTTATCTGTTATTATGCTGGCAGCCCGAGCACCGGGCATTACCGGCAACGATTTTTCAGTAACTTTACCCCGAGTGTAATCCTTCTATGACGAGACCTTCACCATACCACCCTGTAATACTTTTTTTCCTTGTTTTCCTTCCGTACAGCCTGTCGGGAAACACCGACACTTTACTGAAGCAGAACAATCCGGGCAGGGATGTCCTGCTCAACGGGAGGATATGGTGGAACAAGCATGCAAAGGTTACAGGTGATCCTTTTTTCATTTCAGACTCATATCTGAAGGGTTCGGTGACTTTCAACGGTCAGAGCTTCGGCAATCTCTACCTTAAATATGACATCTGCAGCGACGAGCTGGTTTACAAGCCAGAATCTCACCCTGTGATCCTGCTCAATAAGGAAATGACAGACAGTTTTAAGATAACCTATGGCTTCCGCGATTACATCTTTTTCAACACAGGCAGCACTCCGGAAAGCGGGCCGGCAGGATATATAAATATGTTATATAAAGGCCCGACCTCACTTCTGGTGAAATATGCAAAGAAAATCCAGCCTCTGGCAGATCAGGGTATTTATGACCTGTTTCATCAGGAGCATAAAATCTTCATCAGGAAGGATACGACCATTATCCCCGTCACCGGCAGGAAACACCTGATGAGTATTCTGGGAGACAAAAAGAAAGAGGTAAGGGAATACAGGAAACAGAATCGCCACCGGATTAGTCTGAAAGAACCCGACTCGCTGGTACCGGTTCTTGAATTCTATGACTCTTTATCCAGATAGCCGTTTAAGCAAATGAGGATAAAAATATTAACCGGAATCCTTCTGATATTATTATCTCCTGCGGTATTTTCACAGGAGGGATATACTGTCGACTGGGACTATTCAGGCCAGACGCTCGAGGGTTTTATCAGGCAGGCTGAATCGCGGCATCCGGTTAAATTCTTCTATCTGGAGGATTGGATCGAAGCTTTTGTCATGGGGGTTTACCCCGGAAAAACAACCCTTGACGGGATACTCGACACTCTTTTCAGCGGAAAAAACATCTATCACTATGAACGTCCCGGAGGAAACATAATCTTTACCGGGGATTACGCAGTCAGGCTTCCCGGGCGAAATGGTTCAGGGGATGGGACCTTTGTTCCCGGTATTGTTGATCAGCAGAATGGCGGAGTAAGCATTTCAACAGGGAATCTTGTAGTCAATATAGGCAATCCGGCAGCAGCAAAGCTGCCGGGGAACGTCACTCTGTCGGGCTGGATAACCAGCCGCGACACGAAGGAAAATGTTGCCGGTGTAACCGTTCAGGTTCCGGCTCTGACGGCAGGGACCATTTCAAACGCCTATGGTTTTTACTCTATCTCAATACCAAGAGGAAGGCACTCCGTGAAATTCACTTTTATAGGAATGAAAGAAAGTGTAGTCGATCTCATCCTTTATGACAGCGGCGAGCTTAACATCGACATGACCAGTGTTCTCATACCATTGAAAGAGGCAGTGATCACGGCAGAAAAGGACATCACCCTTCAGCGGACAGGCAGCGGAGTTGAAAAGATAAGCGTTGCCTCATTCAGGTTAATGCCCTCTGCCATGGGCGAATCGGACATCACGAAAAGTCTGTTGCTTCTGCCCGGAGTCCATACTGTCGGCGAGGGATCGGCCGGATTTAATGTAAGAGGCGGATCGGCCGACCAGAACCTGGTTCTTCTTTACGGAGCTCCTCTTTATAACACATCTCATTTCTTTGGTTTTTTCTCAGCCGTCAATCCCGACGTCATCAGGGACATAACCCTTTACAAGGGGAGCATTCCGGCAAGGTATGGCGGCAGGCTTGCATCCGTACTGGAGATATCGCCCAGGGATGGAGACCGCAGCGAGTTTTCGGGAAGTGCCGGTATAAGTCCCGTGACTGCTCATTTTACAGCAGAAGGACCTATTATTAAAGACACCATGTTCTATATGATCACCGGCAGGCGGACCTATTCAAACTGGATACTGAAGCTTCTTGAGGATCCGTCGCTCAGTAACAGCAGGGCCATGTTCTACGACCTCAACGGAAGGCTCACCTGGGACTTTGGAAGGAAAAACAAGATCGATGTGTCGGGATATTTCAGCAATGACGCGTTCAGACTGAACTCCGACACTACCTACACTTACATTAACAGCATTGCATCATTACGCTGGCGTCACTACTTCAACAGCCGCTTCTTCTCGTCCCTGACTCTCAGCAACAGTAATTACAACTATGACATTTCGAGCCTCAGGGTGCCGGAGGAATCATTTTCACTTCATCACAGGATAAACACCACCGGGATTAAAGCCGAATTCAACTGGTTCAGGGGCAGGAACGAGATCAACTTCGGAGCCGATCTGAACAGGCACAGTGTTATTCCGGGCGACTATCTGCCGGCCGATGACGCATCGCTGGTTATCCCCAACTCTATACAAAGGCAAAAGGCATTGGAAACTGCTGTCTGGCTCGAAGACAATTTCACCGTTACCGGTTTTCTTTCGGTAAGCGGCGGCATCCGACTCGGTACCTTTCATGCATTTGGCCCTCAGACAGTCATCACCTACAGCCAGGGCTTCCCGAGGAATATTGCATCAGTCACCGATACGCTGAATTTTACCGGGAATAAGATCTACAGGAACTATGCAAAGCCCGAGTTCCGGCTTTCGGCTAACTTAAGAACCGGAACCAGAAGTTCTTTTAAACTCAGCTATAATCACACCAACCAGTATCTTCATCTGCTTACAAACACAATCGCGATATCTCCCACCGACACCTGGAAGCTGAGCGACTATCACCTGGAGCCTCAGTCGGCCGATCAGTTCGCGGCCGGATTTTATAAGATGCTCAGCAAAAACAGGGTAGAGGCTTCTGCGGAAATCTATTACAAAAAGATCAATAACATGATCGATTTCAAGGGCGGCACCGATCTTGTAATGAACGAGTATCTCGAAAGGGACCTTGTAAATGTAAGAGGCAAAGCTTACGGGATTGAATTTCTGGTCAGGAAACCGGAAGGGAGAGCTAGGTGGAGTGTAGGGTACACCTGGTCGAAGATCCTGTTAAGGAATCTTACAGGCTTCGAGGAGGAACTGATCAACTCAGGCAACTGGTTCCCTGCCAGCTTCGACCGTCCTCACGATCTTGTTTTAACGCTGAACTACATCTACTCCAGACGTGTCAGCCTATCTGCAAACTACAATTACAGCTCCGGAAGGCCTGTTACATATCCCGTTTCAACTTATTCAATCGGCGATGTGGTACTGATGCATTATTCGGAAAGGAACAAATACCGGTTGCCTTATTATTCCAGGCTCGACCTTTCTGTAAGAATAAGCGGCGACCTGAGGCTGAAGAAACTGGCTAATCCCTACTGGGTTTTTTCAATCTATAATATAACGGGAAGAAAGAACGTGTATTCCGTCTTTTTCAAAAACGAAGGAGGTATGGTGAAAGGCTACTACCTGTCGGTTTTCGGCAGGCCGATACCGTCGCTTTCGTTGAATTTTGACTTTTAATGTGATATGAAAAGGCTTACCCATATATTGTTTGCATTTCTGCTTTCGGCCATCACCGGATGCACCATGGAATTCGACCCCGATCCGGAGGTGACCGGTGAGACTCTTGTTGTGGAGGGCATGATCACCGACCAGGACAGGGTGAACAGGATAAGGCTTGCCAGATCCCAGCCCATCGGTGAAATTCTCAATAAAAAGGTTGCTGTTACCGGGGCTGTTGTGACAATAACCGATGATGACGGGACTGTTTCCACACTGACCGAATCGCCCCCCGGAACCTATTGCACCGATTCGGTTCTGTTCAGGGGACGTGTGGGTGCTTCCTATTCGCTCAGGGTAATCCTCGGTGGCAGGGAATATGAGACCGATTTCATGGAAATGAAACCCGTTCCGCCAATC
>JAFGXK010000044.1 GCA_016936695.1 Bacteroidales bacterium
CAGCAACCAGCAACCAGCAACAAGTAACCAGCAACCAGCAACCAGCAACAAGCAACCAGCAACCAGTAACCAGCAACCAGCAACCAGCAACCAGAGTTAATTATACTGTTTCAACCTATGGAGATGGCCACTTTTACAATCGATGATAAGAAAGTTCAGGCTCCCGCCGGCTCAAACCTGTTGGAGGCAGCCCGTCAGAACGGCATTCAAATCCCCGGACTGTGTTACCACCACAAACTGACACCCACCGGCGCATGCAGACTGTGCCTGGTAAAGATAGAGGGTACAAGGGGCATGACTGCATCATGCACCGTGAAGGTGACCGAAGGGATGAAAGTGATTGCATTTGACCAGGAACTTGAAGAAACCCGGAGATTTCTGCTTAATTATCTTCTATACGAGTACAGCCATCATTATGACGGAACTTACCCCGACGAGCTGAGGGAACTGATTATTAGATACGAACTTGATAAGCCTGATTACAGGTTCATTAAACCTGTCCGTCATAAACCTGACTTTAAAACTGAAGATTCTTCTCCTGTTCTTACCTATGATCCTGCGAAGTGCATAAAATGCTTTCGCTGCATAAAAGCTTGCGAGGAGGTTCAGGGCAAGAACGTGCTCTCTTTCACCGGGAGGGGAACCGGATCGTATATTATTGCCGGAACAGGTGTCTGGGGTGAAAGTGAGTGTGATGGTTGCGGGGAATGCATCCAGCTGTGTCCGACGGGCGCTATTGTTGAAAAACCCAACCGGACGAAAATAGATCTCTCGAAAATTGAGAAGAGGGTTGTTTCAACATGTCCTTACTGTGGCGTGGGATGCCAGGTGGAACTCCTGGTTCAGGATGGGAAAATAGTAAGGATAAATGGTGTGGAGGGAGTTCTGCCCAACGATGGACGTCTTTGCGTCAAGGGACGGTTCGGGTATGAATTCGTGCAGAGTCCCGACCGGCTGACTGTCCCCCTGATAAAGCGCAACGGGAAATTTGAGGAAGCATCCTGGGATGAGGCTCTCGGCCTTATTGCCGCAAAATTTCAGGAGATCAAAGACAATTATGGTTCCGATGCTCTTTCCGGTTATGCTTCGGCAAAATGCTCCAATGAGGATAACTATTTATTTCAGAGATTTATACGGACGGTCTTTGGTACCAATAACATAGATTACTGCACACGCCTTTGCCATGCCTCAACTGTGACGGCGATGCTGAAAGCCATCGGCGACGGGGCCGGCAGCAATCCGGTCCAGGATTTTGAAACAACTGATTGCCTGTTTGTTATTGGTAACAACATTATCGACACTCATCCTATCACCGCTACGTACGTGAAAAGGGCGGCCACAAAGGGACAGCTTATAATTGTGGTCGATCCCAAATGGACTCCGCTCGTCAGGTACTCGACCGTCTGGCTTCAGCCAAAACTGGGTACTGACATTGCCCTGCTTAACGGTCTGGTTCATATAATAATTAAAAATGGCTGGATCAACAGGCGATTTATAGAGGAACGGGTAGAGGGTGGCATGGAGGCATTTTCAGATCTTGAGGAGCTTGTGACCAGATATACTCCTGAATTTGTTTCGGGAATCACCGGAGTTCCTGCCGAAAATCTGAATCTGGCTGCCCGGCTTTATGCAACATCCCCCACGGCAATGATTGCTACGGGAATGGGAATGAGTCAGCAGGTTACCGGAACACACAACGTGTTTTGCCTCATCAACATGATGCTTATTACCGGACAGGTGGGCCGTGAAAGATGCGGAATAAATCCGCCGAGGGGTCAGAATAACGTTCAGGGGGTTACAGACGTGGGTTGTTCTCCGGTCAATTACCCGGGTTACATACCGGTTTCAGATGATGAAAACCGCCGCAAGGTTGCAAAGGTATGGGATGTACCCTATGAATCCCTTTCACCGCGTCCGGGTCTTACAACAGTGGAGATAATGCAGACTGCCTATAAGGGAAAGATAAAGGGCATCTTCATCATGGGAGAAAATCCCATGATAAGCGATCCTAACCTGAACCATACTGAAGAGGCTCTCAACAGGATGGAATTTGTTGTTGTGCAGGATATTTTCCTCACGGAGACCACAAAGCTGGCCGATGTGGTGCTTCCTGCATCAGCCTGGGGTGAAAAGGAAGGGACCTTTGTGAACAGCGACCGGCGGGTTTTAAGGACAAGGAAAGCGGTTGAGTGTCCGGGGACTGCAAGGATTGACTGGAGGATTATACATGAACTATCACGTAGGATGGGCAAACCAATGCCTGATTATCGCGATGAGAGTGAGATCTTTAATGAGATAGCCAGGGTAACCCCAATCATGGCGGGGATTTCCTATTCGAGGCTTGAAAAAGGAAGTATACAATGGCCCTGTCCCACGAGCGACCATCCCGGAACTCCTACGCTTTATCTCGAAAGATTCAATACTCCTACCGGAAGAGGCAAATTGTTCCCTGTGGAATACGTTCCGCAAAATGAGTTTACCGATTCCGAGTACCCACTGATGCTGAACAGCGGCAGACTGCTTTATCATTACCATACTGCCACTATGAGCAGACGGACAGAGGTGCTGAGAGATTTCATCAATGAGTCTTTTATCCTGATCCATCCTGAAGATGCATTGCGTTACGACCTCTTTGAAGGCGGCAGGGTGAGAGTTGAATCCCGCCGTGGAGAACTTGAGACTCAGGTGCGAATTTCGGAGGAGGTACTTGCAGGCGAGGTCTTCATGCCATGGCATTTCACAGAGTCGCAGGTCAACCGTCTCACCAGGGATGAACTGGACCCGTACAGCAGGATAGCTCCGTTTAAGCTTTCAGCAGTCAGGATTCAGAAGGTCTGACTGGATTTCTGAGATCTGAAAAAAAGGCAGCTATTCGAATAGCTGCCTTTTTTTGTCGGCCCGGAGAGGCTCGAACTCTCGACCCCATGATTAAGAGTCACGTGCTCTACCAGCTGAGCTACGGGCCGTATTTCGGGATTACAAAAATAGTGATTTTAAAACTGCAGAGTTATTTCCTCCTTAAATATTATCAAAGGGGCAATGTGACAAGAGTCTTTTTATTCAATTTCAAACCATTTCATCGACCTTGGAAGATTAACATCTTCGTGTGTAATGTGATTAAATTCGTTGGTGTGATTGTTATAACAGTAATCCTTTCCCCACTCGTCAGCATTTTCAGCCACCTGTCCGATTGCGTCAATTATGTACGAGAGTTCCGCATCAGTCATGGTAGGATGAAGCGAAAGCCTCACCCAGCCGGGCTTCATCGACAGATCCCCGGCTTCAATTCTCTCCGTGATCTCCTGTGAGTGAAGGAAATCGACATTCAGGAGAAAATGGCCGTATGTTCCGGCGCAGGAACAGCCTCCCCGGACCTGTATTCCGTACCTGTCGTTCAGAAGTTTTGTTGCGAGGTTATGATGAACTTTATCGAGATAGAATGAAAAAACCCCGAGCCTGTCCGTGATGTTCTCAGCCAGTATGTGCAGACCGGGAATTCTGTCAAGTCCCTCAAAAGCAAGTTTTACAAGATGCTCCTCCCTTTCACGTATTTTCCTTATGTCCATTTTTTCCTTGAGGGAGATTGCCAGTGCTGCCCTGATTCCCTGGAGAAAGCCTGGTGTGCCTCCGTCTTCCTTGACTTCAATGTCGGTTATGTAACTATACCCTCCCCAGCGGTTAGTCCATTTTACAGTTCCACCGCCCGGAGTATCTGGTATCTCATTCTTGTAGAGCTGACGGTTGAACACAAGGACTCCCGCGCTTCCGGGTCCGCCGAGAAACTTATGAGGGGAGAAGAATATCCCGTCAAGCTGTTCCATCCTGTCGGGAGGATGCATGTTTATTTCAACGTAGGGGGCCGAAGCCGCAAAGTCAATGAAGCAATATCCGTTGTATTCATGCATGATACGGGCAAGCTCATAGTATGGCGGTTTATATCCGGTAACATTTGAACATGCCGTGAATGAGCCTATCAGCAGGGGACGGTCCTTGTACCTTTTTATCTTTGACCGGAGCAATTCGGGATCCACCCTCAGGCCGTCGGAAGGTTCAAGAACCACCACATCAGCCAGTGTTTCAAACCAAGATGTGTGATTTGAATGGTGCTCAGCATGGGTAAGGAAAACCACCGGGCGGTTCTCGTTGGGTATCTCACGGCAGCTTTTGTATTCTCCGTGGGTGAATGCACAAAATTTAACTGCCTGCTCAGGCACCTTCAGACCCAGTAATCTCTGCAGTTTCGCAATTGCCGATGTCATTCCGGTGCCGGTGAAGATAATAATGTCATTCTCATTGGCGTTGACATGGTTCTTTACAATCTTCTGGGCCATGTGATAGGCATCCGTCATTGCTTTACCGGTCGCTGATGATTCGGAGTGAGTATTTCCGACCATCTGACCTATATCATCGCTTATCCTCTTCTCGATGGGTCCGTAAAGCCTGCCGCTGGCAATCCAGTCGGCATATACCAGCTTCTTCTTCCCGTAAGGGGTATCTATATAAGCATCAAGGCCTGTGATTTCCTTTCTGAACTGCTCAAAGTGCTTTTCAAGATCCTGCATCCTGTTGTTTTTATGTACCTCACCGGCGATTCAAAATTATGAATAATTGTTGCTAAATTGCATGAACTTAATCATAAGGATGGAATCCGGATTTCAGACACGTGTTGCACCTCTTGATAAAACCTTATAAATCATGCAAGAGACATTTAAAAGACTTCTGATAATCTTTTATTGTTTTGCTGATTCAGGCGTTGATCCGGAATCCGAAGGAAAGTATTTAATATACAATTTTCTCAGTCATTTTTTTATTGCTAAATTGCCGGAGTATGAAATCTTTAAAAATAGGAGATATGATTCCTGATTTCTCCCTTCCCGACCAGGATGGGAAGATGTTCCATATCAGGGATTTTATCGGTAAGAAGCAGTTGGTCATATTCTTTTATCCGAAGGACGGAAGTCTCTACTGCACAAGGGAGGCTTGCTATTTCAGGGATATCAATGATGTGTTTGCTGAAAATGATGCCGTTGTAATAGGCATAAGCGGACAATCAATTGATAGTCATAAAGAGTTTGCAGAAATGAACCAGCTGAACTATACTTTACTAAGTGATACTGACGATTTGGTACGCAAGGAATTTGGTGTTCCGTCAAGTTTGTTCGGCCTGATGGCAGGACGTGTTACGTATGTGGCTGACAAATCCGGTAAGATTGTCTATATATTCAATTCTCAGACAAAAGTCCAGAAACATGCTGATGAAGCTCTTAAGATAATCTTGCTGCTGAAGAAAACCAGCATTACATCGGAGCAATAAGAATTTATTTGCTGAATTGATCTGAATCCCGGGGCACTGTTCGTACTCCAGACACAGGCCAATCATCAGCTTTTACAGTTTTTCTTCTGGCCAGCCTCCGTCGGCACTGAAATCAGCCGCCCTGATGAGCCCGGGGTCGATTACCACGCGTTTAATAAGTTTTCTGTTCCATGTATAGGTAATGTGAATCATCCCGTCGGCACTCTGTATAACTGCGGGATATGAGAATTCAGTTCCTTTTTCCTCATTTTCGAGAAGGGCGACGGGTTTCCAGTTTATGCCATCGTCAGAGATTGCAACATTCAGAATGTTTCGTCCTGATTTCAGGTGGTTGTAAACCATAACGTGCCTTCCGTCGCTTAGTGTGACTGCATCAATTCCTGAATTCGGATTGGGAAGGCTTAGCGGACTCAGCACGCTCCAGGTCTGGCCTTTATCCTGTGACCATGAGGTAAGTATACTGGACTGTTTGCTGCGGCAAACCAGCTGAAGCTTTCCTCCGGGGTGGAATAATACTGACGGCTGAATTGCTGATATACTCTTGTCATTAAGAGGTTCAGTCATTGTCCAGGTCATCCCGAAGTCGGGAGTCATCTCCATATGTACTCTCCATCCGTCATGTTCGGAACTTGAAGGGCACAGCAGGACCCCATTGTCAAGCAGAACCGGTTTATTCTTTACAGGTCCCATGAATCCTTCCGGAAGCCTTCTGGGCGACGACCATGAAATACCATTGTCGTCGGAGACAATAAGCTCACCCCACCATTCCGAAGGGCTTGGTCCGACCTTGAAGAAAAGAAGCAGTTCATCACCTGAGTTGAAAAGAACCGGATTCCAGCAGGGATACCTCTTGTCTCCTCTGATTCCGTTGGCAGGTTCCTCCGGTCTGGCCCACTTCCCGCCGATGAATCTGCTTGTCCATATCCCGACATCCGGGTTTTTCTCGGCGGTTCCGCCAAACCACGCGGCTATAAATCCTCCATCGATTTCAGCTATAGTTGAAGCATGACAGCTTGGGAAAGCGACATCTTCCGGCTGATAGATGAATTCCTTCACAGTAATGCACTGTTCTCCACTGAAAGGCTGCTGTGCAGTTAGTGTGCCGCAACTTAACAGAATTAAGACAAATAGAATGCTCTTTTTCATTTTTTGTTTCTTATAAGACTGGTTAGCAAAAATCCGGCCAGGAAGATTGTCGTGGTGCCGAAAACTATTGTCAGATTGGAGTGGAACGGACTCTTGAATGCCCCCATGTTTCCATCCGTGAATATGATGGGAGAGAGGCTCATCCAGACAATCAGGATGACCCCGAGAATCACCCCGGTTACTGCCTCGGTTTTTCCAGACTTTTTAACGATAAAACCAAGCAGGAAGAGGCCCAGCATCCCGCCGCTGAAAATTGAAGCGAGAGCCCACCAGGCATCGAGGACGCTTTCGACTCCCACAAGCAGAATTGCAATTACGATTCCGAGAATCCCCGTGATCAGTGATGAGATTCTCAGTACTTTCATTGAAGATTTTTCACTGGCCTGTTTGTTGAAATACCTCTTATAATAATC
>JAFGXK010000334.1 GCA_016936695.1 Bacteroidales bacterium
GAGGACCAAATACAGAAGAGCGCAGAAAGGAAAAATGAAGGGAAACGCCCAGAGGGGCAATCAGCTTGCTTTCGGATCTTTCGGCATTAAGGCGCTTGAACAGTGCTGGATTACGGGACGCCAGATTGAAGCTGCCCGACAGGCTGTCACACGTCATATGAAACGTGAAGGACAGATCTGGATCAGGGTATTTCCCGACAAACCCATCACTAAGAAACCTGCTGAGGTTCGTATGGGTAAGGGAAAAGGATCACCCGAGGGATTTGTGGTGCCTGTTACACCCGGCAGAATTCTTATCGAAGCCGAGGGAGTACCCTTTGATGTAGCCAGGGAAGCGCTCCGACTTGCTGCACAGAAGCTTCCGATAACGACAAAATTCATTGTCAGGACCGATTACATACAGGAATAAAACAAGGAAAAAGATAGATGAAAACTTCAGAAATAAGGGAATTAAGCACGCCGGATCTTATTGAAAGAATAGACACCGAGCAAACCATGCTTGTCCGCATGAAGCTTAATCATGCAATCACCCCTCTGGACAACCCCCAGAAGATGAAGGAGGTAAAGCTTACCATTTCACGTCTTCTTACAGAACTCCGTTCAAGGGAAATAAAAGAAAAATCGAAAATCTAGTCAGGCAATGGAAAGGAATAACAGAAAGGAACGTATCGGTGTTGTTGTCAGCAACAAGATGGACAAGTCGATTGTGGTTGCCATCAAAAGGAAGGTAAAACATCCGATTTATGGCAAATTTGTGAACAGGACAAAAAAGCTGATGGCTCACGATGAAGAGAATACGTGCAAAATTGGTGACACGGTACGTATCTCCGAGACCAGGCCTTTGAGCAAGAATAAAACATGGAGATTGGTTGAAGTAATTGAAAGAGCTAAGTAGTCATGATACAGCAGGAAAGCAGGTTAACAGTAGCCGATAACTCCGGAGCAAAAGAAGTTTTGTGTATCCGGGTACTCGGCGGCAGCAAAAAGAGATATGCCACCGTTGGCGATACTATAGTTGTCAGCGTGAAGAGCGCAATTCCTTCGGGCGAAGCTAAAAAGGGAACGGTAAGCAAAGCTGTCGTTGTCAGGACAAAAAAGGAAATACGCCGTGCCGATGGATCATACATCAGGTTTGATGACAATGCAGTGGTTCTTCTTAACAACATGAATGAAGTGAGGGGTACCCGTATCTTCGGTCCGGTTGCAAGGGAACTGCGCGACAAGTATATGAAAATCGTATCTCTTGCACCTGAAGTACTTTAATTATTAAACAAAGAGCAATGCAGAAGAAGCTACATATCAAAAAGGGGGATACGGTTGTTGTGATAACCGGTGAGTCGAAAGGACAGAAAGGCCGTGTCCTCGATGTTGACAGGGATAAGAACCGGGCCATAGTCGAAGGCGTAAACACTGTCTCGAAGCACACAAAACCGAATGCCAAGTCTCCCCAGGGCGGTATCCTCAAGAAGGAGGCTCCGATAAACATTTCGAACCTCATGCTTGTTGATCCGGCTTCGGGAAAACCTACCCGGATCGGAAGAAGGCTTAATGAAAAAAATAAACTAGTGCGTTATTCTAAAAAATCAGGAGAGGAGATCAAGTAATGTATACACCTGTATTGAAAACCAAATATAAGGAAGAGATAGTCCCCGCCTTAATGAAGGAATTCAGCTACTCTACCGTTATGCAGGTCCCGAGACTGGAGAAGATAGTTCTTAATCAGGGGGTTGGACAGGCTATTGCAGACAAGAAATTGCTTGAGGCCAGTGTTAAGGAGTTAACTGATATCGCCGGACAGAAAGCTGTTCAGACATATTCGACGAAGGACATCTCAAACTTCAAGCTCAGGAAGAACATGCCTATTGGTGTGATGGTAACCCTTCGCAAGGACAAGATGTATGAATTTCTTGAGAGGCTGGTTTCAGTTGCATTGCCGAGGATCCGCGACTTTAAGGGGATCAGCGCCAAACTTGACGGAAGAGGCAATTACACTCTGGGAATCACCGAGCAGATTATTTTCCCTGAGATTGACCTTGACAAGGTTACAAAGATCATGGGCTTGCAGATGACTTTTGTTACAACGGCAAACAGCGATGAGGAAGCTTTTTCGCTTCTGAAGCATTTCGGATTACCTTTCAAAAACACTAAAAACTGATTATATGGCTAAAGAATCAATGGTAGCCCGCGAAGTAAAACGCGCAAAACTGGCTGAAAAATACTCTGCCAAAAGAGCAAAACTGAAAGCTGAAGGTGATTATGTAGGACTGAGCCGTCTGCCCAGGAATTCAAATCCCAACAGGCAGCACAACAGATGCAAGATTACAGGCCGTACAAGAGGGTATATGAGGCAGTTCGGGATAAGCAGGATTACATTCAGGGAGATGGCATCCTTCGGTCTTATTCCGGGAGTAAAGAAAGCCAGCTGGTAGAACAGAGAATGAATATTAACTATAAGACAGAATAAAAGATGACTGATCCCATTGCAGATTTACTGACCAGAATCAGGAATGCCATTATGGCTGGTCATAAGGTTGTAGAAGCTCCGGCATCAAACCTTAAGAAGGAGATTGCCAGGATTCTTTTCGAGAAAGGCTATATCCTTAGCTATAAGGTGGTAGAGGGAGATAATCCGCAGGGTATTCTTAAGATCGCACTTAAGTACAATCCGAGGAGTAAGCAGCCTGCCATTAAAAAGATTGAAAGGGCCAGTCGTCCCGGCCTGAGAAAATATACCGGAGCTGACGATCTGCCGAGAGTTCTTAACGGTCTGGGAATTGCTATTATCTCAACCTCCAGGGGTCTTATGACCGATAAGGAGGCGAGGAATGAAAAAGTAGGTGGTGAAGTATTATGTTATGTTTACTAAATAGGAGGATAGTTTAATGTCACGAATAGGAAAATTACCTGTAAGCCTGCCCAACGGAGTCAGCATTGATGTTGACGACTCCAATGTGATCAGTGTGAAAGGACCTCTTGGAGAACTGAAGCAGGGCATTGACAAGGATATTAAGGTTGAGGTTGTGAACAATGACATCATCCTTTCAAGGCCTTCGGAATCGAAGACCCACAAATCGCTTCATGGCCTCTCGAGGGCATTGATCGCAAATATGGTGACCGGTGTTTCGGAGGGGTTTAAAAAGGAACTTGAGCTGGTGGGCGTTGGTTATCGCGCAGAAGCAAAGGGTCAGATGCTTGAGATGAGCCTTGGCTATTCCCACGACATAATTCTTGAGGTTCCTCAGGAGGTAAAGGTCGAGACCAGAACGGAAAGAAGGAGTAATCCCATCATTACCCTGACATGTACGGACAAGCAGCTGATAGGCCATGTTGCCGCCAAGATCAGGTCGCTGCGTCCGCCTGAACCCTATAAGGGAAAAGGGATCAAGTTTGTCGGAGAACAGCTTAGAAGGAAAGCTGGTAAATCAGCTAGTGTATAATACGGTTAAATAATTATTGAAATGGCTTTAACCAAACTGGAAAAAAGAAGCAGGATCCGGCTGAGGATCCGGAAAAAAATAAGCGGAACTGCCGAAAAACCGCGTGTTGCAGTATTCCGCAGCAATAAGCAGATATATGCCCAGGTCATTGATGATAATAATGGCGTGACCCTCCTTTCCGTGAGTTCAAGGGAAAAGGAAATGGCAGCCCAGACAGGTATCAAAAAGACTGAGCAGGCTAAGCTTGTTGGGAAATCACTTGCTGAAAAATGCAGGGAAAAAGGGATCGAGAATGTGGTTTTCGACAGAAGCGGTTATAAATATCACGGTAGAGTAAAATCATTGGCTGATGCAGCCCGCGAAGGCGGTTTAAAATTCTGATATTATGGGAAACGGAATAAGAAAAGTAAAAACCAGCGATCTCGAGCTCAAGGACAGACTTGTTAGCATACAGAGAGTTACAAAGGTTACAAAGGGAGGGCGCACCTTCAGTTTTTCGGCTATCGTTATTGTGGGGAATGAAGACGGAATCGTCGGACACGGGCTCGGAAAAGCCAGTGAAGTCACCACTGCGATTGCAAAAGGCATTGAGGATGCAAAAAAGAACCTCATTAAGGTACCTGTCCTGCATGGAACCATTCCGCATGAGCAGGTTGCCAAGTTCGGAGGTGCCAAAGTGTTTATCAAGCCCGCCACTGAAGGAACCGGAGTAAAAGCCGGAGGTGCCATGCGCGCCGTGCTCGAAAGCGTTGGAGTTAAGAATGTACTCGCCAAGTCGAAGGGATCTTCCAACCCCCATAACCTTGTTAAGGCAACGTTTGCCGCACTTCTTGAGATGCGCGATGCAGTTGCAGTTGCTGAACGCAGGGGAGTGAAACTGGATAAAGTGTTTAACGGATAGTAATGTAAACCGCAATGGCAAAAATTCGCATAACCCAGGTAAAAAGCAAAAACGGAAAACCGGAAAGGCAGAAGAGAACTCTCGAGGCCCTCGGAATCCATAAGCTTAACCACAGTGTTGAACATGAAGCAACTCCCCAGATTCTGGGAATGGTTGAAAAAGTAAGACACCTGGTGAAAACTGAGAATATTTAGGATATTAACGATATTATAACAATAGTAATGGATCTAAGTAACTTAAAACCTGCGAAGGGTTCGGTAAAGAAAAGCAAGCGCCTCGGCCGCGGACAGGGTTCGGGAAAAGGCGGTACTTCCACCAGGGGACATAAGGGAGCCAAGTCACGTTCAGGCTATTCGAAGAAAGTTGGCTTCGAAGGAGGCCAGATGCCCCTTCAGAGACGTCTTCCGAAAGGCGGATTCAAGAATATCTCCAGGGTGGAGTATAAGGCTATCAACCTCAGTACCCTGCAGACCCTCGCAGATAAGAACAACCTTGAAAAGATCGATTTTGATGTTCTAAGGTCGGCAGGTCTTGTTGCAAAAAACGACCTTGTTAAAATTCTCGGCAAAGGAAGCCTCGAAAGGAAACTCGAGATCCATGCCCACGCATTCAGCAAATCGGCAGAAGAAGCTATAGAAGCTCAGAAGGGAACCGTTGTAAAACTTTAAGTTCATGAGATTCGTTCAGACCATTAGAAATATTTTCAAGATTGAAGATCTTCGGGCAAGGTTGATCTATACATTAGCCATAATTGCTTTATACAGGTTTGGTAAGTATGTGACTCTTCCGGGTATTGACCCGTCTCAGCTCGGAGCCCTCAAGGCGCAGACTTCACAGGGGTTGATGGGGCTTCTTGACATGTTCTCGGGAGGTGCTTTTTCACAGGCCTCAGTTTTTGCACTGGGTATTATGCCATATATATCGGCTTCAATTGTGGTGCAGCTTCTGGGTATAGTATTCCCTTATTTCCAGAAACTTCAGAAAGAGGGCGAAAGCGGAAGAAGAAAAATGAACCAGTATACAAGGTATCTTACAGTTGCTATTCTGGTACTTCAGGCACCGACTTACCTGGTTAACCTTACCGCACAGCTTCCGGCGACCGCATTTGTACTTGCGAACGGATTCTTTTTCAAATTGTCGTCAACAATAATCCTAACTGCAGGCACGATGTTTGTTATGTGGCTCGGCGAGAGAATAACCGACAAGGGTATTGGAAACGGGATTTCACTGATCATTATGATCGGTATCATTGCAAGGCTTCCGCAGAACTTCGTGTTCGAAGCCGGAACAAGGATGAATGGCGCCGGCGGCCCTATCGGACTCATTGTTGAGATAGTCATACTGTTTGTCATTATTCTTGGTACAATACTTCTGGTTCAGGGGACCAGGAGGGTGCCCGTGCAGTATGCCAGACGGATTGTCGGCAACAAGCAGTACGGCGGCGTACGTCAGTATATACCCCTTAAGGTGAACGCTGCAGGTGTTATGCCAATCATATTTGCCCAGGCAATAATGATGCTTCCTATCATAATAGCAGGCTATGCACAGTCCAGCTCGGGATTTGTAGTGGCATTCTCAAATATGTACGGATTCTGGTATAACCTGGTTACAGCTATCCTTATAATTCTTTTCA